>WJIM01000230.1 GCA_014730285.1 Candidatus Zixiibacteriota bacterium | reverse complement strand
TATTGAAGCAACACAAATACTGTCAAATTGTTCTGCCAAAGCTTCTTAATCTAATAAAAACGGCTTCTCTTCGCAAGAGGATTGATTTGGTCAATTTTATGTTTTAGCCCGATTTCGCGCAGCGGCCAAAATAAGTGATAGTAATAGATTGAACCTGGAACTGCTTAAAGGTTTGTGAAGGAGCTGCTTGAGATAATCCAAATCCATAATACCGGAAAGATGCCCGGCCTGATTCAAGGCTGTTAAGGCATAATCGCGCATATCGCCTTCGACCGGTTTGGGTTTGTATGCCCGGGGAAATACGATTTTGCGAATTTTCTTCAGCAGGGCCGGATGTCTCTTCATGAATCCTTTCAACATTAGTTTTGATCTAACTTTTGCAGAATCAGGTCTTGCGCCGTAATCGGCATACACTATATCAAGAAGGCGCGGATCACACATTTTCAAAAATCGGCTCATAAGTTTAAGCCCGGTTTTAAATCTGTCCGGAATACTGAGGGCATAAATATAAAACGGTATCGCTTCAAACGGCGTCTGGGTCCAGAAAAAATAGCGGCTGCGATCCTCGCCTTCATAACCGAAGTTTGTGAGATAGTCGAAGACCGTGTAATAAAAGTATTTTTCGCTCCAGGTCTCGGCCCGGTACTTCAATATTTCCGGTTCGAAGTCATCAATTAAATCCGCGATCCCAAGTCCCAGCAGTTTTTTCAAATCCTCCCCGGCAAAAACGGCAGGTGTATGAAATACCTGCTGCAGGAAATGATCTCCCGATTTAATCCCGGTCTGTGATCTGTAAGGTGTCTTCATGGAAGCCCCGCCGTCGCCGGTATAAAAATCTGATCCATAGGGCAGCTTATCCAAAATAGCCCTGTAAAGGCCAAGGGCATTGGCCATTACCACATTGTTTAAACCCGGTTTGATTTCCGCGATCTTCTCGTAATCCTCGAATCCCGGTTTTTCCAGTTGGATTTTCATGAATTCAACATTCAGAGAATCCGCCACTTTTTCCGCAATGCTGACATCGTATGAATTACTGCGGGCATGATTAATTGAGCTTGCCGCCAGTATATCCACATCCGCTGTCTTCAGAGAGCCAAGCACAGCGCGCGAATCCAGACCGCCCGACAGCGCGATAACCGGCCTTTCGGATATGTTTGATGCATTCCGATTAATAACTGCTCGTTTTGCCTCAAATGATAATTTCTCGGCACACTCTTCAATTGATAATTTACCATACAGGGTATTAATATCCCACTGATGATAGCTGACCGGGGCGGAGGGGATATTGCCATCTGCCGCAATCATGAAGGAGGCGTATGGCAGTTTCTTTATGCCCGAATAAATCGTCCTCTCTCCAAGCGGGTAACGAAGCATCAAAAACTGGGCGGTCCCGAAGCGATCGAACTCAGAGACATTATTCAGCTTTTGCACGAATGATATTTCTCTTGAAATGGTCAGGCCGTCGGACGATTCCGCATAGTACAACGGCAGTTTTCCAAGAGCGTCGTTTACTATTAGCAGCCTTTGATTGGGCTTATCGATTGCGGTAAACCAGAACTCGCCATCAAGATCGACCAACCTCTTTTTCAGAACGCCCGGGAGATTGGATGTATTATCCTGAAAAGCGGTCTCTGTTATATCTTTCAGAATTGCTGATATATCGTTCTCATCACGGCTGTATATCTTGCCCTCCAGAAATACTACAAAATCGCCTGAATCATATTTGGAAATCGGATAGCCATCATAACCTGAGAAACCGATTATAGCCTTCTTATCCTCGTACAGGATTTCTGAATTATAGCCGTGAAAGAAACGCATTTCTTTCAACTTTGCTTCGAATCTCTCAGAAATTTGCGCGTCGATACTGGTTCTGGAAAATAGGAGGGAAAGTCCGGGCATATAATCCTTTTCCTGTATTGAAATGCTGTGATGATTTTATCGAATGGCGCATAAATTGTCAACTAAACATATCAATCGTAATAAAAAAGCCCCGCTGAATAGCAGGGCTTTTCTATTATTAAATGCGGATTTTCGATTAATACATTCCGCCCATGCCGCCCATTCCTCCGGGAGGCATACCGGCAGGCATTCCGCCATCATCGCCTTCCTTGGAGGGCTTGTCAGAGATAATCGCCTCTGTTGTCAGAAGCAGAGAGGCAATCGATGAGGCATTTTCGAGAGCGATACGGGCAACCTTGGTCGGATCGATAACGCCATCCTCGAGCATGTCCACATACTCGCCGGACTGAGCGTTGTAACCATGGTTGGTATCCATCTCGGAAACTTTGTTAATAACGATCGAACCGTCAACACCGGCATTGGTGGCGATCAGACGAATCGGAGCCTCAAGAGCTTTTTTGATGATATTGACGCCGATCTTTTCATCGCCCTCGGCCTGCACATTTTCCAGCGCTTTCATGGCGCGCAGGAAGGAGACTCCGCCGCCGGGGATGATACCTTCTTCGACCGCCGCACGAGTGGCGTGAAGGGCGTCCTCGACACGAGCCTTCTTCTCTTTCATCTCGGTCTCGGTAGCGGCGCCGACATTGATAACCGCAACACCGCCGGCCAGCTTGGCCAGACGTTCCTGCAGTTTTTCACGGTCGTAGTCGGAGGATGTGTCTTCGATCTGCTTTTTGATCTGTCCGATACGAGCCTTGATTTCCTCGGTGCTTCCACCGCCTTCGACTATGGTGGTGTTATCCTTGTCGATGTTGACCTTTTTGGCTGTACCGAGATCGGATACTACGGTGTTCTCCAGTTTGAAGCCGAGTTCCTCGGAGATAACCTTACCGCCGGTCAGAATAGCGATATCCTCGAGCATGGCCTTTCTGCGATCGCCAAAACCGGGAGCCTTGACAGCGGCGACTTTGATTGTGCCGCGCAGTTTATTGACCACCAGAGTAGCCAGCGCTTCACCTTCCAAATCCTCGGCAATAATAATCAACGGCTTGCTCATCTGGGCGACCTTCTCCAGAATCGGGAGCAGGTCCTTCATGTTCGAGATCTTTTTGTCATGGATCAGGATCATCGGATCGTCAAAAACGGCTTCCATGTTATCCGGATCGGTGATGAAGTAAGGGGAAAGATAGCCGCGGTCAAATTGCATACCCTCGACCACAGAAAGCTCTGTCTCGGTACCCTTGGCCTCTTCAACCGTGATAACGCCGTCCTTGCCGACCTTTTCCATAGCTTCGGCAATCAGATCGCCGATCAGCCTGTCGTTATTGGCGGAAATTGTGCCGACCTGGGAGATCTCTTTCTTGCCGCTGACCGGACGAGAGAGCTTCTGAAGTTCATCAATGATAGTTTTCACTCCCGCATCGATACCGCGCTTGAGGCTCATCGGATTGGCTCCGGCGGTGACATTCTTGATGCCTTCACGGAAAATTGCCTGGGCCATCACGGTTGCGGTGGTGGTACCGTCACCGGCGATATCGGAGGTCTTGGAAGCCACTTCCTTGACCATCTGGGCGCCCATATTTTCGAAATGATCTTCAAGTTCGATTTCCTTGGCCACAGTGACGCCGTCTTTGGTGATGGTCGGCGAACCGAACTTCTTGTCTATCACAACATTGCGGCCGCGCGGCCCCAATGTTACTTTAACTGCATTAGCCAGCTTGTCCACGCCCTTTTTGAGCATGTCGCGGGCTATTGTATCGTATTCAATCATTTTAGCCATAGTTTATCATCTCCTTTTAATTAATCTTGAACTACTGCCAGGATATCTGATTCCCGCATGATCAAAAGGTCTTTGTCCTCGACCCTGACTTCGGAGCCGGAATACTTTCCATAGAGAATTTTGTTGCCCACTGAGACTTCCATGTTGATCTTGTTGCCATCGTCAGTCATACGTCCTGAACCGACTGCGATAATTTTGCCCTCCTGGGGCCTTTCCTTGGCGGTATCGGGAATAATAATCCCGCCCTTTTTTACCTCGGCGGGCTCCATTGGCTCAACCAGAACCCTGTCTGCCAAAGGCTGAATGTTCATGCGAACCTCCTTATTTTTAACAACTTATCTTATAATATCGGACTTTATTTGTCCATTTAGCTTTATTAGCACTCACTTAATATGAGTGCTAACAGCGAGCCAATATAAAAGTTCCAGATAAAAAATCAAGTGGGAATTGATTGTTTTTTTGAGAATTTTTTATGAGAGATTTTGGACCGGAGCCAGTATAATGCCGCGCCTTAGAATAAAATCCTTGATATCAATCTAAGCTATTGTACGGCAATAAAAAAGCCCGCTTATTCATGGCGGGCTTTTTGCTTATACGGCTCTATTGATTAACAATCGGGAATTCCATCACCATTTGTATCGCAGGGCGAGTAACCGCCGATGAAAACATAGTTAATTACCCATACGGCATCGGAGACATTGACGGTGCCGTCGCAGTTGGCGTCTCCGGCCTCGTACGGTTCGGGTGGATCGCCGCCTATAAAGACGTAGTTTATGATCCAGACCGCATCGCTGATATTTACGCCCTCGTCTCCGTTGGCATCCCCGCATACATAGACAGGGCCTTCCCAGGTCGGCACCAGAGTGCGCAGAGCCCATGAATCGAGAATTATGCAGGGCTCCATGCCGGGACTTTCCATGGCATTGAATATGATCGCTCCCGGTCCGGGGGCAGTAACCGCCCCAACAGGTATAGTATATTCACCGGGCCCGGTTATATCAATTATATGGTCAGGTATTGACGCCGAGGGGCATTGCACCAAGAGCTGACCAGGCTGGAGAACATCCAGTACGTTTATATATATCTCCATATCATCCCACCAGGGATTGTAATCCTCCGCCAAAAATTCGCCCTGGAAAATTTCCACGCCTCCGCAGGGGCCAATCATCATAGGCAATTCGGTGAGTGGGAATCCATCCATGTGTATTCCCGGCACGCTGTAGAAAGGTGCAATGATTTCGCTGAATTCGAGCGGAGAGCCATCATTTCCGCCGTTGGAAATATTGGCAAACAGAATGCCGTTGCTGGGGCTGTCGGCTTCCGCGCTTTGTTTATGGCTTACATCTACCGTCACGCTGAACTGGCCATTGTCGTTATGAATCCAGAACACGCCGGTAGAACCTTCGGGTACTTTGTGTACTCTCTCGTCATTTCCGGGCTCATAACCTGCGCTTCCGGGAAGGTTCCAGTTCCATTTTTTGACTTTGGTTTTGGAGCCGTCGGCCTGTTCTTCATAAAGAGTGACATTACCGCATCCGCCCTCGCCTTTGAATTTCAATTTGATTTCGCCTCCCGGAGGCACCTTGACCTTCTTCCAATCACAATATTTCTTGAACTGATAGCGCACCCAGCTTGGCGAACCTCCGGAGATTGAACTGTCAGCATCGGATATTAATGATGAATCCTGGGCAATTAGAGAATCAAGCCAGGGAATCCACGGATGCTGCGGTCCGACAGAGTCCTTTACGTCCTCAACCCTGTCCTTATGCGCTTGAACCGTATCACGGAAGGCTTCCAGCCATCTGCGGTAATGGCTTCTGGCGCTGTCCACCGCGCTCTCATAGTCATCACCTGCCGCAAGACGTTCGATTTTCTTCAGGAGAAACGGGCTGCCGGCACCGTCACCCCATCCCAGAGCATCCGAACCGGCGGCCGAGTTGGCATGAATTTCGGTTTTGTTTTTATCATTCAGGTTTTTGAGAGAGTCTGTTATCTGGCCTCCAAAACACTGAGTCATTTCGTCATACATATATTTACAGCAGGAATCGATCAGCTTTTGCTGCTGTTCTCTCAGCTCACCGCCGGTGAGGTAGTTGGTATCGAGGAGCACAATACCATCCCCGTCCTCACCGTGATTTGAAACCATTTTCTGTACAGTGGCATCCTTGCTGTTGCGTGAGCATTCTGCGATTTTGCGGGCGATCTCGTCATGAGCCGCCTGAATATTGGCCTCGGTAGCCGAGGAAACCATCGAATCGGGAATGACCGAGGTATCGCCGCTGTTGCCTTCATAGTAGATGACCTTGACATTTTGCGGGCAGTAATTTTCGTTGTTTACTTTGTGCTTGTAAAGATTTTCGATATCCTCCCAGAATCCGGGATGGTTGTTGGCGGCATCACCGCCGCCGCTTATCAGGATTCCGAATTT
>WJIM01000229.1 GCA_014730285.1 Candidatus Zixiibacteriota bacterium | reverse complement strand
TTGTCCTCGTTCGATATTTCAAGCTTTCTGTTTCCTGCTTTGATATATGCCATAATTTTTGTTTGGCCGTATTCGAGTTTATTCTTCTTCCTTTGTGATTTCCCCGACGCTTCTTCCCGAAAGCACCGAATCGGGTTCTGAACTCAGAGGATTACGGCGGGCGTCGGCATCATCATCTTTCTTCTTAATCAGAAGCCAGTTTTTGTCCTGACCGCGCATTTTGGTCTGCACCAATGCAAACCCGCCTTTTATTTTTTTGCCGTTTAAATTAAATGTCAGCTCGCCGTCCTCGTACGAATCCTTCATGGATTTTGATTCACTGCCATCATTATCTTTTTTCGCATTCTCATAGGTGCCCGCATCCCAGACCATCACAGTTCCGCCGCCGTATTGATCCTCCGGGATTACTCCCTCAAAATCGGCATATTCTATGGGATGGTCCTCGGTTTCGACGGCGAGACGTTTCTCATCAGGATCGAGAGTCGGCCCTTTGGGAATCGCCCATGATTTCAACACGCCGTCTATCTCCAGTCTGAAATCATAGTGAAGATTGGAGGCGTCATGCTTTTGGATCACGAAAATTCTGCCGTCGGATTTACGTCGGTCGCCTCCAAACGGTTCCGCTGTTCGGTCGAAATCCCTTTTCTTGTGATATTCCTTTAGAAATTCTTTGCTTTTATTCTTTGCCATAATAATCAAATCGGGTTTGACTGGCATGACAGAGGATACTCTGCCATGCCATATCGAATTTGCTATTCTTTATGTTCCGCCTCCGAGACCTTCTCGAGCACCTCGCCCTTTTCCGATCTGTCCAGGGCTGCGGTTGCCAGGTCGCCAAGCGAAAGCATGCCGCTGATCTCGTTATTGCGATTAAGAATAACGAGCCTGCGAATCTGATTTTCCTTCATAAGCTTACCGGCCTCGTTCACATCTTGATCGTCATAAGCGGTGACAACTTCCTTCGTCATCACATCGGCGGTTTTTGTCTCATTCGGATTGCCGCCTTCGGCGACTGCTCTGACCAGAATATCGCGGTCGGTTATCATACCCACGACCTTGCCGTCATCGACAACGGGCAATGCGCCTATATCGAACTGCTGCATCTTCTTGGCAGCTTCAAGCAGGGTTCTTTCGGGATGAATCAGTCTGACTTCTTCTTTCATGATTTCTTTGGTCTGCATAATTACCAGCTCCCTTTCTTTTCAGGCTTGCACAGGAAAGAATTTCCTTCCCGGCTCTAAGCCATTAAATTCAAAGTATTAATGTTCTTTCTTGCCCGAAACCTACTCATCCTCGCGCGGCTTTTTGGGCGGGTCTTTTTCAGGAGTCTCACGCGGAGACTTCGGATCCTTATCCTCCGTAGGTTTTTTGGGCTCCTCCGGCGGCTCCTCCATAGGAGGTTCCTTTGGCTTATCCGGATCTTTGACCGGCCTTTCCGGGACCGGCTCATGCGGTTCCTCCATGGGAGGCTCCTTGGGCTCCGAGGGGTCCTTTGGGGCCGGATCCTTGCCCGGTTCCGGAGGTTCTTCCTTTGTATAAATTCTGGGCTGACGAAGAATATCGTCTTCGTCTACATTACCGCCCGTATTCAATGCAAGGGCGGTCTTCTTTCGGGATATTAGCTGTATCGCAAACCCCAGGAGACTTTCTATCTTCCATAATAAATATGTAAAACGCATCTTATCACCTCTCTCAAAACCAGATCAAATTTGGTTCTTCAATTCTCAATTTAGTTTTTAATATCGTGAAAGTTTGAAGAGATGACAATACGACTTGATCGCATACGGATTACGTATCGGCAATACGTAATTTATTCAGAATCATCGGCTTATGAGAATTTTACGATTTTGCTTGATTTTCCGCAATCAACTGCGTTTCTTGTAGTTATATAAAAGAGCTTATTGTAGAATAGACCGTATGTGCATTTGAAAAAAGAAAGGAATTTTCGGTGAAAGTCGTTTTGCGAATGGTAATTGTGGATGATTCCCAGCAAAATATGGAACTTATTTTGTCAGAACTGGGCAGAACGGCTTTCGATCCTTACCATAAAACCGTGAAGTCTCTGAATGCCCTGCAGAGCACGCTGGAAAAAAGCGTCTGGGATATTGTAATCTGCAATTATAACTTCAAAAAAATCGATCCCATGAAGGCCCTGCGGATAACCAGAGAGCTTGATTTTGAAGTACCACTCATATTTGTGGCCGAGAATGCCGATGAGGGGCAAATTGTCGAGACAATTTCTGAGGGTGCACGCGGTTTCGTTACCAAAAGGAAAATAACCCGCCTTGCACCCGTGGTAAATCGAGCGCTTAAGGAGACCGCGGTTCGAATAAGCGCCCGCGAAGCCTACAGGGCTTTGCAGGAATCGGAGTACCGTTACCGCTCGATAATCGAAAATGCCAGCCAGGGCATCGCCATCATACAGGACGGTTTCATGCGCTACGCCAATCCCCGACTGCTAAAGGTTGCCGGGGCCGACAACGCTGAGCTGATTGATGAACCGATCATAAAACTCATTCATGATGAAGACCGCTCGCAATTCAATAATCTCTACCTGCAACTGCTGAAAGGCAGGGAGATGGACGATCATCTTGATCTCAGGCTGAAGCCCGGAGCCGGGAGGGCGCCTGTCAGATGGCTCCGTTACAATGGCGTCAATATCCAATGGAACGGCAAACCCGCTGTACTATTCTTCATAAAAGATATATCCGAGCAGAAGCATGCCGAGGAGAAGGCAAAGAAATCATCGAGGATTATCGAACAGAAGAGC
Source organism: Candidatus Zixiibacteriota bacterium (assembly GCA_014730285.1). Taxonomy (GTDB): domain Bacteria; phylum Zixibacteria; class MSB-5A5; order JAABVY01; family JAABVY01; genus JAABVY01. Next base: position 1,854 of record WJIM01000229.1, on the reverse strand, counting down.
ATTGCCCTGCAGGAAATTCTGGGACAGATCGAGGATGATAAGGAAAGTCTGAAGAAAAAGATTCATACCAATATCGAGGAAGCTGTCATCCCTACTCTTCATCGTCTGCGGAATATGGCCACTCCGGCGCAGATCAAGCTCTTCGAAGTTCTCGAAGAGGATTTAAGAAGAATCTCCTCTCCCTTTATCGATGATATCAAGGAGGACTTTTCGAAACTCTCGCCGCGTGAGCTCGAGGTCTCCAGGCTGATTAAAAACGGCATGACTTCCAAGGAGATCGCCTCCGCCCTGGGCATCTCCCCCATGACAGTTCACAAACATCGTGAACTTATACGCAGGAAACTGGGGCTTGTAAATAACGGCATGAATCTCAATTCCTACCTTAAAAGCAAACTGGAGAAGGCCAAATAAAAAACCGCCATCTTCAAAAAAGATGACGGTTACTCGGATCAAAGCTATATATCACTTTTCCCAGTCGATTTCCATTATAACCGCAGGGTCGATAATCCTGAAGGTGAACGATTCGCTAAGATACAGCTTTACTTTCTCGGTATCGTGAGCATGATATCCGATCGAAAGATCCTGGCCGAGATAAAGCTTCATATCTCCACCGCGCACCGAAAACAGATAACACTCCTTAAGGAAGGCATTCAAAATAATCTGGCCTCCAAGCAAATGCTCAAGCTGCTTTTTAAGCGGATAACCCTTAGTCTGTTTGTGAATGAAGTTCCACATATCGGGTCCAACAACCAGCGAATAAGGACCATCGACCGAGGCCTTTACGAATTCGGTGATACCCTTTGAAATCAGCGCCAGGAATTCATGCGAATCGCCCTTAAACTTGAGCTTGTCGTAGGGGCTGCTGCCCTTGATCCCCTGAATATGGCCTTCTTTGAAACCATGGAAGATCGCATCTTCTTCAAACATCGCAATCTTGCGAGCCGCATCCTCGAGATTATCCAGTTCAATATCCTCGGCACCGCGTTCGATGTTATCCAGTTCCCAGAGATCGAGGTCAAAGATCATCCGTGATTCAACCAATGGCTGCACTTTATGAACACCGTATCCGACTTTGCCTGATTTCTCATCCTTGGCGACATCCAGTCTGCCCAGTGAAACTGAGGCGAAATCCAGCCCTCTTGGGCCTTCCACATCGACAATCCTACGTGCGGAGAGATGAGTCTTAAGCACATCCCTGGCGACATCTTCAATTTCTTCCCAGGCCTTTTCCGTAATCGGCGCAAGCGAACGTTTTAGTATATTCATCATCTATCTCCTTTATCAATTCCCCTTTATCTGATTATTCTTTCTGGCTTCCGATTCCCAGATCGGAGGGCGCTTCCTCATCTTCCGCTCCCTCTTCTCCTTCCTCGAGTTTTGTTATGTCACCTTCAGTGAATAGGTAGGTTCTCATCTCCTCATCCCAGACATCCATATTTCTCCGCAGCCATTCGAGGGTCATCAACGCATGTTCTATCTCCTCGTCCCGGTTATGAGCCAGAATTGCCTTCAGATGTCCGTCCTTGCAGACAGAGACCCTCTGATGATACCAGTTCACAGCCTCAATCTCTTCCTGCATACTTTTCAATGCTCGCATAATGTTTCGATCATGGGCTGAAATCTCTTCAGGTGGTTCATGATAGTCACTCATTTGTTTCTCCCTTATCTCATTTATTGTTGTTTTGCACTACTATTCATATTAGTAAGGATAACAAAGCCAGGATTTACTCGTTCCTGAAAATTGTTTTCAACCCAACTATTAACAATCTCTTAAGCTTATATTATAACAACAGATCAACGGGGATTCAAGGAGATTATAAAGCCAGCAAAAGCAGAGTAAAACAAAGCACTTTT
>WJIM01000228.1 GCA_014730285.1 Candidatus Zixiibacteriota bacterium | reverse complement strand
CAATACAACTCCGGAGATCATTCCCTCTGGCGATCTTTCCGGCATGGACCTCCGTTATCATATGGACGGCGATATCATGCGGGTTCTGATATACAGCATGGATACATATCATATCTCGCCGGGAGAGAATTTGCTGGGAACGATAAATGTTGATGGTGATGTCAGCCTGATTTCGACAGATATGGCCGATTATTACGGCAGCGATCTGACTGTAAATCTGCGCGAGGTATCATCACTGCCGTCAGAATATGAACTATCCCAGAACTTCCCGAACCCGTTCAATCCGGAGACCGAGATTCAGCTCTCGCTTCCGGAGGCCTCGGATTGGAGAATTGAAATCTTCAACATCAACGGCCGTGTGATCGAAACCTTCTCGGGCTACAGCGAGGCCGGTAAGGTAACGGTTAAGTTCCAGGCCGATAATCTGGCAACCGGAATGTATTTCTACCGCGCAACTGCGGGAGATTTCACAGATACGAAAAAGATGATTCTTCTGAAATAGAGCATCAATATCCTCATTGGACGAGAAGAAGCAATGAGATGAGCGGGACTTAAATGTCCCGCTCTTTTTTTTGTTTTGAATAAAAGGCAGACCTAAATGTAACTAAATTAGATGCCGGCTGTCTGATAGGGTAGGTAAGACTTAAAGGGATTGACAATTGAATTGGGATTTGACATTGAATTGAAAAATTGCAGGAGAGTTAATATGAAATTAGACTGGATAATTTACTTTTTCGTTTTAATAGCGATTACAGCCGCAGGCGCAGTCTGGTTATAGACTGCAGGTCAAATGTCGTTGACATTTGACAGCGTATTAGAATGATTTTGAATCCCCTCAGTGGGTTCTATTCTCGTAGTTTCATAATCCTTATCATTGATTGTGTGGAGGAGAAGCCCGCCCGGAGAGTCCCGGGCGGGTCATTTTTTCGACTGCGCAGAGTACGTGGAAGTATTTCGCGCACATTATTGTGTAAATGACATATTAATCTCTTAGCGAATCTTTAATCACCGCCAGATTTGGCACCGGTATCGGGCTTATAGTATCGCTTTTGGGATCGTAGGTAAGACGATAGGAAATGCTTGGATTGCCCTGGTCGTACATGACTTTCCAGCCCCGCACAAGATAGGGGCAGGAATCGGTTACACAGACATAGATATCGTGATCCCAGGTGCTCATGGGATTGTCGGTAATGCCCCAGAGACGCATCTTCTGCCCGCAGTAGGGGCACTCATGGGTCTCGCTGATGCGTGCCTTGCGCTTCTTTATTATCTCCGGCTCCAGATCGTCACGGTATTCCTGCGGACGTGGGCGTTTGGCACGTGAGCTGTCGGCGCCTTTTTTATCGGCATAGACTGCGAAGATGGGATCGCTGGGAAAGCCGGTGAAGGCGTATTTGTCGTCCTCCGGGCGCGGCTGACCCATAGAGATAAAGACCTCGGGATTTTCGAACTTATCGGTATGCTGAAAATAATCGATAACGACTTTAATTCGCTCATCGAATGTCAAAAGCTCCCAGGATTTGACCGCCTTGGGTGCGAAAGTACGGTTTGAAAAGATCACCAGATGCATACCGCCCGGCTTGAGTATACGCGAGATCTCCTTGAATATCTCCTTGGGCCTGATAATATACTGGATCGAAACCGTATTTATAACAATATCGAAGCTCTCATCCTCAAACGGGAGTTTTGGATTCTTGTTAATGTCCTGAATAACATAGTCATCCAGAATTGGATTGGCCTTGATCTCGTTTTCATTCAAGCCCAGCCCGACTACCCGCGATGGATTGAGATCTTCGGGAAGATGCGAATCGATACTGGCCATCAGGTCAAGTACAGCCGGACGATCCTCTATGGTCAGATGGCCGATCAGCTTTTCCACCGTTTCCAGAGCATTGGAGTCCAAATGCTGTATCATCCTGTCGCGCTTGTAGAATTCCGCATCATCGGACTCATCCTCGCGTGAAAAAGCGTCGGGGCGCTCGATTATATCCTTATAGCTGGTGTCATCCGCATAGATGTCTTTTTCCTCGTAAGCCATTTTATCAGCTCCTTTTTGTGTTTCTGCTTGAATGTCTTTGAAGGTAATTACGGTGAGGATCAGCCCCCTCGCCATATCGCCCTTCATCATAGATGTAAAACAATATGATGGCGTAAATGTTCGGGGAAGGGGTGGAAAATTTAACGGATTATTCCGTTTGGTACCTGGTGCGGGTTTCGGTGACTGTTGTGCTTTGGACGGAAATTTCCATGCCGCCGTACATGTTCATTTTCAGCGTCTCATTATCTTCAGTATGCTCGTAATAATAGAGCATGGTCGCAGGATCTATAATCCATTTGCCGGTTGTTTTGATACTGCTTCCCAGAAGTTCAAAATACTCGGTCGGCTCCTCGCTTTCGAGGTACAGCTTGCCCATCGCTTCTTCATAGTATTCGGTAAAACGAAGCTCGCTTAAATGCTCGAATTCGATTACCACACATCCGACGTCATTGTATTCGATAAGCTCCGTAAATGTGATTGTCTTTTCAACGATTTCCGTAAAGTTCAGGTTATTGATCGTATCGACGATTGTCCAGGTATCACCGATTTCAGCGGTTTTGCCATGAAAATCGGCGATGTGGTTTTTCCAGACTCTGGAGGCATTTATGATAACGGGCTCATAGTCAAATGTCTCGGGCATATATTCTGCGGCGCCGTAAGGGTCTTTAGTTATCATCGAATCCCGCATCTCCTCGTAATTGGCCAGAGAGTCGAGACGCAATTTTGAATCGATAATCATGACAAACGGAACGTTCTGCATGGCGCTGAATTCATTCTCGGTATCGATTTCTCCGTCCCTGATGCATTCTATGTCATGGAGAATTGATGTTATAATGATATTGGTGTCTGATTTTTCAAAGAGCAGGGAGCTGCGCAGATTGCATTTGCTGCTTGTTTCGCCGAAGGCAGCCTTCTCATCCTCTACTTTGGTAGTGTACTCAGTGGCCCGGGTCGAATCGGGCGGATTGAAGGTGAATGATATTTCCTGTGCTGTTAAGGATGATGGAAAGAACATGCATGTTAAGAAAAGGCAGAATAGAAAACTAATTCGAGTCATCCTCATGGTGTCCCTCGCTCGTTAATATCTGTTTGACAGGGATAAAATAATTCTGAATTGGGAGATGTCAACATGAAACAGTCATTTGTGATTACACGAGCCGGTATAGAATTCGACAGCATCCCAGACGGGATCTAAAGGGATGTCCTGTATTCATTGTCTATTTCATGCTCTTCTTTGGCTACCTTGTAGGCCCAAATCGGCAAAACTATGAACTGATATATGGCGATAAATAGAATATTGATAAAGCTTACCGAAGTATCGAATAGGGCATACGATAGGACTACCGAGATTATGACAACAAGGAAATAAAATAGCATTCCTTTCGCAAGACGGTCAATATAAATCATTCCCAGGGCGCCATAAATCGGAGAAGGCAAAACACCCATTTTAAATACAAATATGAAAACCAAAAATATTATTCCGGGCAATGCCGCAAATACCGCAGCCATGGCCGGATTTTTGTCATCTTCGACTAGAGCGCTATGTCTCAGGCTATCCATAATTATCCCCCGATAAATTTGAGTTGAGTTGTGTTGCATATAGAATATCTTCCCTGCCAATTATTATCAAGCATAAAATCACTCAATAAAATTAAATTGACATTGTGCAATGAATAAATGGGATTTAGAATTGAAGAAGCATGGGGTATATTCTTGTGGGTGCATTTGACGAAATTAAAAAATGTAACCACAGGTCAAATCTGACGTATGCCTGATTGACCGCCTTAAGAGGTATATGGCAGAAGCAGCGAAGAACCGGTGTGGTTGTAATCGAAATTATTGATGTCACCAAAACCTTCGGCAAGCAGGTGGCGGTAGATGATCTATCATTGAATGTGCCGCAGGGAAGTATCTACGGCTTTATCGGCCCCAACGGTTCCGGTAAGACTACCACACTTCGAATGATCATGAACATACTTTATCCTAATAATGGCGAGATTAAAGTGTTCGGCGAGAACCGTACCGGAAATGCCTCGGATAGAATAGGTTATCTGCCGGAAGAGAGAGGCCTGAAAAAAACCTTCGCGGTTAACCTTCCTATAAAATATTGTTGAATTAGTTTGAGACGTCATGCTATATTGAAGCATGATCGATTTTGATATCAGAAAATTGTCTGACTTATCCAATGCCGTACGTGAATCATCCCTCAAAAGACTGAAGCTTGTTGCCGAGGGTTTCGAAAATTGGCGGGCGTTTGAAAGCGCAATGAGTTTTGCCGATATCGCCTTTCACCTGATCGAAGCCGACCGCTGGCTGATGAAAAAGCTGGAGGTCGAGGATTTAGCTCCGATTCAGGGCCGAGCCGGGGCAATTGAAATCTTAAATCGAGAGGACTATATTGCCCTCCTGGATCAGCTTGAAGCTACCGGCAGGGAAAGAGCCGGTTTGATTGATGACCTGGATGAGGAGCATTTGGCCAAGATGATCTATGATGCCCGCTACGGTGACAAGGTCTCGATCTGGTGGATAATTATGCGCGGCAATATCGATCACGAGATTCATCACCGCGGACAGCTGGCTGTGTACTTGCGTCTGGCCGGTCTGATTAAGGACGTATAAGTTATTAAACGGGGAACCGCCGCATCTTAACATCCGTTAACTGAGTCGTATCTATCAGTTTTTAAAAAAGGAGTATTTATGTATGTTATAACAGGAGCTACCGGAAATATCGGGTCCAAAATAGTAAAACGTCTTCTGGATGAAGGGCAGTCAGTCCGCATGATTGCGCGTAATGCCGAAAAAATGAAGCCGTTTGAGAATCAGGGAGGGGAGGCATTTCCCGGTTCGGCCGATGATGCAGAATTTTTGACCAAAGCATTCACCGGGGCAAAGGCGGTATTTACCATGGAGCCGCCTGATGTGACGGCTGATGATCCGCGGAAGTTCATTAATGATATGGGCGAAAAAATAGCGCGTGCAATTCAGGATGCCGGCGTTAAATACGTGGTTAATCTGAGCACAGTGGGCGCTCATTTGCCGGATAGCTCCGGTTTTATTTCAGGTCTTCATGACCAGGAAAACCGCCTGAATCAGATGAAGGGGATTAATGTCGTGCATCTGAGGCCGGCGTACTTTATGGAAAATTTGTTTGACAGCATGGGAATGATCAAGGAGCATGGTATGATTGGCTGGACTCTCAAGCCCGACCTTAAAATTCCCATGATTGCGACCGAGGATATAGCAAATTACGCCGCCGAGCGCCTGATGGATCTGGATTTCAAGGGCTCAGAAGTAAAATATCTGCTGGGCGAGAGGGATGTTAGCTATAATGAAGTTGCCCGGGTTATTGGGAGCAAAATTGGTTTGCCTGACCTTAAGTATCAGGAAATGCCAGAGGATACTGTTCGCGATGCCATGAGACAGTGGGGATTAAACGAACGCACTACCGAGGCATTTATTACGATGATGGATGATATCAATTCGGGCAGAATCTATGAGGATTCCAAACGTACCGAAGAAACAACTACACCGACATCGCTGGAGAGATTTGCCGATACTTTTGCCGAAGTATATAAGCACTCCTGATATAGAATTCAAACGGCAGGCTTCAATCGGTTTTACGATTTTTACGGAGCCTGCCTTATTTTTCCTTCATGTGTTATTCACCATGCCTCAATATCCAAAAGCCAATTACAACATTATCCTTGAAGCAGGCTTAATCTTGTGGTATTATACAGCTTAATCGATTGTCGAACATGAGTATAAAACTCAGCTTATTTTTTCTTTTGGGCTATTGCGTATAATGAAGTTATGAATTTTTCTGAGCTGGAAAATCCAAAAAATCCCGATGCTGCCCCGCATATAGGCTATATATTTGCCCTCTCATCACCCTTTTTCGCCGCCTGCGCCACAGTAGTAGGGAAATGGAATCTCGAGAATATTTCGGCTCTGCTTCTGAGCGCCATGATATTTTCGATTGCCACAGTCATAATGAGCGTAGCATACATACCATTCAATAATTTCAGGAAGATATTTACCATTAAGCCCAGGGGCTGGATGTGGCTTCTGCTTTTCACGCTTAGCTCATTTCTGGCGATCTGGCTGTTCTGGGCCGGTATCAAAAAAATCGATCCTTCGCTGGGGGCCTTCCTCAATCGCAGTGAGGTGATGATCGCGATTCTCATGGGAATAATCTTTCTGGGGGAGAGATTCAATCGTTTGGAGACTCTGGGGGCTATTCTCTCTATCGGCGGAATTGTGATAATGCGTCTGAGCCTCAGGGTTGAATATACCGAGGGATTCTGGCTGGTTCTGGCCGGATCATTCTTTTTCGGAATGACCGAATTCTTCTCTAAAAAGACGGTTCGGTATGCGCCTCCGATTATCGCGGTGTATCTCCGCAATCTGATGATGTCGATTATGTACTGGCTTATACTTGCAGGCGGAGATTTCAGCTTCGAGGGGCTCGGAAAAGTCTGGCCAGGCGTGCTGGCGCTGGGGATTTTCGGGCCGATTCTGTCACGCATGATATATATGATGGCCTTAAAACGCCTGGAGCTTTCCAAGGTTGCGGTAATCAGTCAGACCCAGCCGGTCTATGTAATCTTTCTGGCGCTTATATTTCTGCAGCAGCTCCCGACTTTTCGTGAGATTGCGGGAGGGCTATTTCTTCTGATTGGATGTCTGATAATGGTTCTCGGCCGCAGCCGTCATGTGAAACAGCCTTATCCGGTTGAAAAAGTAGGTTAGGAGTAAAAATAAAGACCCATCTCCGTTATGGAGATGAGTCTCATGGGAAAGAATATATTTAGCGGCGGAGCTTTACCGGTACCTCCCTCACTGCCCTCTTATCAGGCGCAGTTTTTAAGCAAGAATATCGAGGATGTTTTCATACATTTTGTTGGCTGTCTTGAGTGCGGCCACATTAGCGCCAACACCTTTCTCGGCGATAATCATACCAACCGTATCGCGCGCAAGATCGGCCTTCTCGACATTCTGCATCTTCCTGGCGTGATTATAAAACATCGCCAGATTGTCGTGTATTCCTTGTACCGAGGCATTAAACATCATAACTAAAGCTCCTGATATAGTTATCGGATTTGTTATTTTTGCATATTAGAACTTTATCGTGTTTTTAAATTGCGTTTAGAAATTGCTGATTTCTCCATGAATCAAAATACATCCAGTATGAAATTCTGTGCATCTGATAATATGCAAAACCATAGCATTTTTTGATTGTATAAGAATTATACAGCAAATTCATGTAAATCTAATCAGGGTGATATGTTCTGCTTATTTCTTGCCATTTAAAGGGATAGCATTATCTTAGAGAAAAGCGGATTAATATCGGAATTGATTTTCGACCGTCTTAGTGTATTTTATTTTTATTATCCGGGGGGCACACGGTTTGCAGAATTAGATGTCAGGAGAAACCAAGAGGTGATTATGAGAAGAGTCATATTTTTTATTATCGTTGCGGCTTTTTCACTATTTATGATTCCGGACGGCGCTGCCACGGAAAGTGCGGGTCTGGAGGACCATATCCTGCGTCATAACGCTCGTGTAAACAAAGCGATGCCCGATTATGTTGAGACATCCTCCAAGAATGCTGTTGAAGATAATATGATATCGCTGTTTGGCGATACCAAAATCAACGAGGAGACCTCGGCTGACAGATTCAGGCATCAGTATTCAGCGCTCACCCTTATGAGCGAGGGACGTGTTCTTGTCGGCTGGGAAGATGACAGAAACGGCGATTTCGATATTTACGGGCAGATGGTTTCATCAGACGGCATGACCGCCGGAAGCGACCAGCTTTTGATAAATGATAATTCGTTCTTATCGAACACGATGGTCGATTTTGCCTACAATTCGGACGGATTTATAGTTGTGGTATGGGTTGATGAATCCGGTGATTTATGGCTGCGCGGCTATGACTCCACCTTCACACCTCTTGATGCCGCCCTGATGGTGAATGATAATATCTCTTCGAATATTATATCATATCCCGATGTTGAATTTTTAAGCGACAGCCGTGTGGTCGTAGTCTGGGAGGACACGCGTCTGGAATCTGCGGTCTACGGCCAGATTTATAATACCGATCTTTCAGCGGCGGGAGATAATTTTAAGATCAGCCCGGATGATGGCGGCAAGGTGTTCTGGTCTCCGGCAATCGCCGCCGGCACTAACGGCACGTTTGCAGTGGTCTGGGAAGAGCTGGGAAGCTCGGGAAGCAGTGTGTTTCTGCTTCTTTACGATGCCGACGCTCTGCCGTCGGGAATTTCGATTAATGTCGCCGATCTGGCAAATCAAACCGACAATCAGTTTGGCCCGGATATAGTTGGGCTGGGCGCCGAAGGGTATCTGGTTGGATGGAGTGATTCACGTGATTCTGATCAGAATATGTATGTTCAGCATTTCGACGGCAATGGCAACAGAATCGATGATAATGTCAAGGTCAGCGAAGGCACCGGTAACTCGGTTTTTGATCTTTATCTGACCGGAAATCCAGGGGGCAATTTCCTTGCGCTCTGGGCCAATACCGGCGTGAGATCGGAGATTCTGGTGCAGGCTTTCGATGCGACCGGAAAGACCAGCGGCGGAAATATCACAGTTTCCGATGGACTGGCACTGGGGGAACGTTTCAGCCCCAATGCGATTTTCAGAACTGACGGCTCCGTGCTGGTTACTTTCACCGATACACGAACAGCTTTAATAGACATCTATGCACAGATTTTAAATAGTGATTTTACTCTTTCCAGTAATAATTTCAAGCTGACCTCAGGCGCTTCGGGCGCGCATCAGAACCAATCCCGGATCGCGCGTATGGCCGGGGATGACTTCGGTGTGCTCTGGACCGATATGAAAAATGATGATGGCGATATCTACTTTCAGCGCGGAAGCGGTTTGGGTAACCCGTATGGCTCGAATCTGAAGCTTAATGATGACGCGGGAAGCTCATACCAGGCCGAGCCGTCAATCGGTTCCGCTACCAACGGCAATGTTATCACTGCCTGGGTGGACGGACGTTCGACCGGCGATTTGAAAGGTATTAATATTTTCGGCCAGCTCCTTGATCCCAACGGGCAGAAGGCTGGCGTCAACTTTCTTGTGAATGACGATCCTGCCGAAATTGCGGTGGTACAGGCTGAGCCTGCCTGCGATATTTCGCCTTCCGGAAAGGCTGTGATTGCCTGGCGCGACAGGAGAAATGGCGCGGATGATATCTATGCACAGATTTATGATCCGTCGGGCGATCCCTCGGGCGCCAATTTTCAGGTGAATCAGGAGACAATACCCTGCTCAAATCCAAGGATCGCAATGCTGAATAATGACATGTTCATGATCGCCTGGCAGATCGAGGTCGAAGCGCGCTCTTATGTCAAATTCCAGCTCTATAACGCCCAGGGCACCGAAACGGGCTCGAATATGCTTATCCCGGTGGATACCTCGATCAATCAGCAGCTCGATTTCGATATTGCGGTTAATCCGTATTTCGGCATTTATGCCATAGCCTGGATCAATCAGAACGATACCGATACGGAAGTATATGCTATGATGGTCGCTCCCGACGGGGTGCCGGCCTCGCCGGTCAAAATCGTATCCGATATGGCAAATCTGGGATTCGATGATGTCTCGGTCGGTATGGATTCCGACAACAGTTATGTTGTGGCCTGGAGCGATATGCGCTCGGGAGTCAGAAGATCGTATCTCAGTTTTGTGGATGCCGGAACTACGGTTTTTCCCAATCAGTTAATATCTCAAAACTCCGGCATTGCACGCGAACAGGAGCAATCAATTGCGATTAACGGCCGGACCTGGTTCGCATCCTGGAGCGATAACCGCAATTCCGGTGACGGTTATGATATATATGTAAATTCGAATCTATATAATCCGACTTCGGCGGAGGATGATACAGATACGCCGGTGCCGGATGCATTTAATTTATCTCAGAATTATCCCAATCCATTCAATCCGATAACCCGGATTGATTTCAGCCTTGCTCAGGACATGCCCCGGGTGCAGTTCGAAGTGTATAATATCCTCGGCAGGAAAGTTCATTCTAAAACAATGACGGATCTCTCCGCCGGTGCCTATACGATCGAATTCAGCGGCGAGGGGCTATCATCGGGAATCTACCTCTACAGGCTGAGAGCTGACGATCAGGTCGTTACGAAGAAGATGTCCCTGATGAAGTAAACACCCTCGCACTATATATTCGAATTGAAGGGGCTAATTAGTAAAATGGCGGCAAAACTATCGGTGCCTTGCAGGAAGATGGGCAGGGCATTATGAATGAAGTGGGCGATTACACAGGGCCATAACGATCTGGTGGCCAAATATAACAGCGCAAACATCAAACCGTAAAAAAACAGAAGAACCGCTCCGCCAATTCCCTGATAAAGATGTCCCGCCGCAAATCCTGCGGTTGCGATGATTACCGCCAACGGCAGTGATTTGAAGACTCGCTGGAGACGTGTAATCAGATATCCGCGATAGGCGGTTTCCTCGGTAAATGCAACCACCAGGCACATCAAAAGCCATATCAGTTTACCCTCTGCAGTCTGCGGCAGAAGGGGAGAGGGATCCTGAAACTTCAAAAACTGAAAATTCTCCAGAATAATTTTAATTAATCTAAGCACGAAAGATGAAGCGAAAATGAAAATGATTGCGTATATTATATGGGTAAGCTTGAATTTCCTGTAGCCAAGAGCGACAATTCCACTGCCTTCTCCACGGCTAATTAGGAATGTGAAAAATAGCACAATTAATTGAAACCCAATTGTTGGAAGATAGAAATTCAGAATTGGATTTATGTCTTCAATTTGATCGTAATCCGCCGGGGCTTGAAAGAACAATGAAATAGCCAAGGGCCAGATGATGCAGAGAAATAGAATCAGCAAGGCTGATGAGATTTTTAGCTTGAAATCATGATTTATTGCGTTCGTCATTTTGGAAATATCGGCCTTTGGTTGATTCATTCTTTATACCAAAAGGTAAATGTATTTACCGGGCGGGCAAATAAAAAACTTGATTTAATGTTTGATAATGGATAGTATAAGCAATTATGGAAAATTTCCGAAAAATCAATAAATATGAAAATCCCCGAGTATTGGATCTTCAGCGGGGCTGTATATACGGTCCTGTTAATTCCAGACGTCTGGGATCATCACTGGGTCTGAACCTGCTCCCGCGAGATTACAAGCTGTGCTCATTCAATTGTATATACTGCCAGTATGGATTGAATCCTCCCCAGAATGCCGAATTAATCGAGGAAAAGCGCGATGATCTGCCGTCGGTATCCAAAATCAGGAAAACCCTTCTTGCGGCATTATCCTCAGTAAAGCAGAGAATAGCATATATAACTTTTTCCGGAAACGGTGAACCGACATTGCACCCCGATTTTCCAGAGATTGTGGAAGTTGTCCGGGAGATTCGCGACAGATATGTTTCACGAGCCAAACTTGCCATTCTCTCTAACTCCACCACAATCAACAATCCGGGGATTGCGGAAGCATTGAGCAAACTCGATTCTCCGATCATGAAGCTGGATGCCGGATCGGAAAAACTATTCAAAAAGATAAACCGTCCTGCCAAAGGCTTTGACTTTAATGAAATTGTAGAGGGCCTTATTAAATTCGATCACCCCAATTTAATAATTCAGGCATTACTTATTGGAGGCACCGATCTTAATGCTTCAGAAGAAAATATAGAGAGATGGGCATCGCTTCTAAAAAAGATCAAACCGTCTCAAGTCCAGATATATTCCCTCGACCGTCCCCCGGCACGTCTGGAT
>WJIM01000227.1 GCA_014730285.1 Candidatus Zixiibacteriota bacterium | reverse complement strand
GTATCATGGAATGTAGCATATACCGCAGAAATCGAGGACTTCGTTGATCTTCTGGGCGGCCCGGAATGCGTGGGAGTCATCCTCGGATTCGACCAGGGCGCTCTGACATACAATCCCCTCCTGCCGCAATTCTCGACTCTGGATTATGTCGACTACTATCATGGCTACTGGATTTACGGCGAATGTATGCCGGAAATTCTTCCGGAGGTCTGCAGCGGACCTATCGATCCCGACGAATATATACCTGTTTACACCGGATGGAATCTTGTGGGTGTCTGGCTTGACGCAGTGATGCCCATCGAAGATGCCTGGGATTCGATCTTCGATATTCTCCTGGTTGCGCTGGGATATCATGAAGAAGGCGTAACCTGGCTGCCGGATATGGGCGAATTCAATACATTAACCGATATTCGTCCCGGCTACGGTTACTGGGCCAAAGTCTCCGAAAACGGCATGCTCGAGTATCCCGGATTCGGCGTCGACCTGATGGCTTCCTACTCTCAGGGAGCGCCTTCCAAGGGCGTGATGCCGTCACGCAAATGGATCAATGTTTACGGTGAGAATATCGAGCTTGACGAAGAACAAATTCCCACCGGTACTAAGATAGAAGTGTTTGCCAAAGAGAGCGGAATCCGCTGTGGAAGCGCTGTCTATGACGGCCAGATGCTGAAGTTTACGCCGGTATATGGCTACGACCAGTCCGGCATTGCCTCGGCAAATTATCCTGATGAAAACGAAGCGCTTAATATCTATATAGACGGCGAGATGGTGTACCCCGAGCTGACCTGGACAGAACTGGGTGATTGTATCGATATCAGCGAGCTCTATACCAAGCCCGGCGGCACCAGTCCGATAATACCGGAACGGTATTCGCTTTCACAGAACTACCCGAACCCGTTCAATCCGAATACGATTATCAGCTTCGAACTGCCGAAGGCCGGCAATGTCGAGCTGTCGGTGTACAACCTTCTGGGTCAGAAGGTTGCCACGCTGGTAAACAGCTATTATGATGCGGGTGTTTATGAGACCGAATGGGATGGTACCGATGACAGTGGTAACCGTGTATCCTCGGGAGTTTATCTCTATCGTCTCAATGCCGGAGATTTCGTTGAGACAAAGAAAATGATTCTGACCAAATAATCTCGATTATTTGCTTCGATAATAAGGGACAGGCTTTACGGCCTGTCCTTTTTTATTCTGGCTGGCGGAAGTTCACTTTGGGTGGCACGCTCGTACTCCCTGTGAGCGCCAGGTATTTTGTAGTTCAAATGTCACAGACATTTGAACTACAATGCCATAATTTTTAAATGGAAGTGTTGAAAAACTACCGATTATGCAGAAAAAGCGCCATTATGCTGTCATTTTGTGGACACAGCCTTCCTCAATATCCCCCAAATAATAGGATCAAGAATTCTCTTTTCTTGACACATCTATTGAGCAGCCTTATTTTTATCCCATGCCGGAATCCGAAGAAAGACAAAAGCTGTATATATGCCGTGACGGCGACTGGATGGGCAAGATCGCCAAGGATTTCAACCATGCCGATCCGACTACTGTCTACGATCACGATAAGAATTCATACCTTCGCGAAAAACGTCCGGAGAAGAATCTGATGGCGCGCGGGGATGAGGTCTGGGTACCGGTTCTTCCAACACCGGAATTTCCCACCAAGGGCAAAAACGACGGCCCGGTCGATATCAGCGTTACTCTTGCGGTCAGGGAGCAGATTACTACACGTTTGAAAAATACCGAGGGAGAATCGTTGACCAATCTCGATTACACCCTCAGGCATCCGGAGCAGGATGAGGAAGTTTCCGCCAGCACCGGCGGCGAGGGGCAGGTGGATCAGGAGCTTCCGCCGGGTGTGGAATATATGACGGTGGAGCTGGAGGAAAAGGTAATGACCTGGAATATGGGTTATATGGATCCGCCCCGGACTGTCTCGGGATATGCCAACCGCCTGAAAAATCTTGGCTATTTCAATCATGATATCCCCGAAAAGAAAAACATGGAACTCTACCGCGCTCTTCGCAGATTCCAGCAGGATAACGATTTATCCCCCACCGGCAACGCCGACACTCCGACAATCGACAAACTGATCGAATTGCACGGCTGTTGATCGTATCTTTGAATAAAATTCCGACATTCTACTGAATCCTTTGACATAACGGCCATTTTTCATATCTTAACGCCAGCAAAATATGGAGGATAGATGCAGGTTGCATTGCTTGGAAGCGGGATGATGGGCAAGGCGATTGCCTATGATCTGGCCCAGAACGACAAAATCGAGAAAATACTGGTCTGCGATATTGACCTCTCGAATGCAGACGATGTAGCGGCATTCGTAAAATCCGATAAAGTTGTCCCGACCTGGGTTGATGTGCGCAATTCGAAGGGCACAATGGAAACTGTTTCCGGCAGCAAGGTCATCATATCCGCCATACACTACCAGTTCAACCTGGAACTGACCAAACTTGCAATAGAAATCGGCGCGCATTTTGTCGACCTGGGCGGAAATCATAAGGTTGTAGGCGAACAGCTTAAACTGCATGAGCAGGCAAAAAACAAGGATGTAACGATAATCCCGGATACCGGTTTGGCTCCCGGCCTTGTTCAGGTGCTGACATCATTCGGCTCTTCGAAATTCGATGAGCTCGAAAACATCCGTCTGCGCGTGGGCGGACTGCCGCAGAATCCTGACCCGCCATTGAATTACAAAATCGTCTTCTCGGTGGACGGCCTAATTAATGAATATATTGAGGATGCTATCGTAATCCGTGACGGTAAGGTGCAGAATGTCAAGTCGCTCTCGGAAGTTGAGGAACTCTCTTTCCCTTCACCATTTGAGAAGCTGGAGGCTTTCCAAACCTCAGGTGGAACCTCGACCTTGCCTCTAACCTATTACGGCAAAGTGAAGAACCTCGATTACAAGACAATCCGTTATCCCGGGCACAGCAAGCTTTTCCAAACGCTTATATCGCTTGGATTCTGTTCCTCCGAGGCATTGGAGGTCAATGAAAGTAAAATCGTTCCACGCCATTTGACCGGTATGCTCCTGGAAAGAGCGCTTGGCAAAGATGAGAAGGATGTAGTTCTTGTTTCGGCCGATTTCGAGGGCAAAAAGGACGGCAAGTCCAGAAGTCTGAAATACCGCATGATCGATTATTACGACGAAAGCACCGGGCTTTCCGCTATGATGCGCTCCACCGGATTTTCCTCCTCGATTATTGCCCAGATGCTGGCCGAGGGCAAAATCGAAAAGAAGGGCGTTGTGCCGCAGGAGCTTTCGGTACCCCCGCAGCTTTATATGGAAGAGCTTTCACGGCGCAATTTCTCGCTGGAAGAAATCAGCGACTAATAAATACAGCCTCGCATCATTTATATTTAGTTCATACTTCAACAGGATAAAACGCAACATATCCCGGATGATGCGGTCTTATATTAACGGAAACCTTAATAATTATGCTTCGTATGAAAATATGTAAAAGATCACAAAAACTCACATACCGGGGAGAAACATGGCAAAAAAAATAACCGCAGGACTGATTATAATAGTACTTGTAGGGGGCATAATCTTTTTTGGATTCCAGAGCGATTCGGGAAATGCCAACGAGGGTATCAAGCTCTTTCCGGTTGAGAGAGGCCATATTGTAGATAAAGCTATTGCTATCGGGGAGATTGAGCCGGAAAAGGAAATCGGAGTCAAATCGCATATTTCCGGGGTCGTGCAGAAGCTTTTCGTGGAAGAGAACGATCAGGTTGATGTGGGCGACCCGCTTTTCGAGGTCTCGCCCCGGGCCACACCGGAACAGATGGTCAATGCCGAGCTGTCGCTTCAGGAATCCAGGGTTCTGCATGACAATGCCAGATCTGAATTCGAACGGAGAAAAGGACTTTTCGAAAAAAATCTTCTGTCGCAATCCGAATATGACAACGCCAAAAAGACTCTGGAGATGGCACGCCTGAATGTCCAGCGCAAAGAGGAAGCGCTTTCGCTCCTGAAAGAAGGCAAGACAAAGCTGACCAAAGAGACCATAGAATCGGTCATCCGTGCACCAGTCGAGGGCACGGTTCTGGCTATTTACGGCGAGGAGGGCGATCCGGTCGAGCCGATGACATCGTTCCAGCCCGGTACACCGATTATGGCGCTGGCGGATATGAGTAATCTTGTATTCAGAGGCACTGTTGATGAAATCGATGTCGGCAAGCTGAGCGAGGGTATGGGCGTTACCCTGAAGATCGGCGCATTGCCGGGCGATACTGTTAAGGGACGTCTGGATAAGATCGCCTCCAAAGCCCGCAAACAGGATCAGACTACAGTTTTCGATGTCGAGGTTGAAATTACCGAGGCCGGACCAAATCTGCTTCGCGCAGGATACTCGGCCACAGCGGAGATTATCATCAACGAGAAAAATGACGTGCTCATGGTTCCGGAACGTCTGGTCAATTTTCGCAGCGATTCCAGTTTCGTGGACGTGCAGGATTCAGCGGGAGCAATCGAGACAATTCCGATCGAGACCGGGCTTTCCGATGGACTCAATATCGAAATCGTTGCCGGTTTGGATTCCGGTCAGCAGATAGTGGAGTATCCTCCCAGGGAAATCCAGTAATGAATCTGATGTTTATCAAGCAAATCCTGCGCGACATGCGCGGGCAAAAGCTGCGTACTGTTCTCACCCTTTTCGGAATTTTCTGGGGCACCGCGGCGGTAATCCTTCTGGGCGCCTTCGGCTATGGTATCCACATGAACCAGCAGAAAGCTTTCAAAGGGCTGGGAGAGGATATCGTCATCGTCTGGGGCGGGACGACGTCCAAATCCTATGAGGGCCTTCCCCGCGGAAGAAGAATTATGCAGAGAGTGGAAGATGTTGAGCTTCTAAAGAAGCAAATCCCGGAAATCAAGTATATCTCGCCCGAGTACACTGAATGGAACAAACCGGTTGTTTACGAAGACAAGAGGATTGTCGCTCCGATTGTCGGAGTATGGCCGGAGTTTGGACCTATGCGCAATGTTATTGCGCTGATGGGGGGGCGGTTTATCAATCAAAATGATATCGATGACCGCAGACGTGTCTGTTTTTTGGGCAATGAATTGAAGGAACAGATCTTCGGCGAGGAGAAAGATGCAGTCGGAGAAATGATACGGATTTCCGGCGTACCTTTCAGGGTGATCGGTGTTTTGAAAGAGAAACAGCAGGATTCCTCGTACAACAGCCGCGACAGCCGCAAGATCGTAATTCCCTCAACAACATTCGTGGCCATCTACGGGCAGAAGTATGTTGACAATGTCGTCTGGAAGGCCGAATCGCCAGAGGTTCATAAAATTGCCAACCAGAAATATTTTGAAATTATGGGCAAGCGTCACAAATTCGACCCGACCGATAAACAGGCCTTGATGATTTGGGATACGACTGAAAATACGGAGTTCTTTACATACTTCTTCTGGGGATTCAGAATCTTCCTGTATATAATCTCGATTGCCACCCTTATCGTAGGTGGAATCGGCGTAGCTAATATTATGTATGTCGTGGTTGAGGAACGGACACGGGAGATCGGAATCAAGATGGCATTGGGCGCCAAAAGCGGATTCGTGCTGAGGCAGTTTCTGTTCGAGACCATGTTCCTTACATCTTTCGGAGGGATAATGGGGTTTCTGTTTTCCTCTTCGATTGTGTACCTGTTTCCTCGCTTGAATTTCGATGAATATGTCGGGGTTCCGGAAATATCGGCTTTCGTAAGCATTGGAACAATAGTGGCTTTATTAATAATAGCTATACTGGCCGGATATTTCCCGGCACGGCGTGCGGCCACGATGGATCCGGTAAAGGCATTGAAAATATAGGTTTAAGACATAAATTATGCTGAATATTGCACTTGTATTTAAGATGTTCTGGCGCGAGCTAAGGGCGCAGAAGAAAAGGATGTTCCTGACTATCCTGGGTATAATCTGGGGTACCATGTCTATTACGATGCTTCTGGCCTTCGGTGACGGCCTCCGCAGCCAGCTTAACAAGAATCAAAAGGGCATGGGCGAGGGCATCATGATTATCTGGGGCGGCCAGACCAGTATGCCTTATAAGGGACTCCCGCGCGGCAGACCTATCAGATTCGAAAAAGATGTTGTCGATTTCCTGAAAAAACGAATCCCGGAAATTGAAATGATCGGCGGCGAATATACACGCTGGGGACAGTCGGTTGCCAATAAGAACAAGATGTTCAACCGCATGGTCAATGGCGTCTATCCCGAATATGAAACTATGCGTAATATGATCCCGGAGATGGGCGGGCGCTTTATCAACCAGCTTGATCTGGATTTAAAACGCCGTGTGGTGTTTCTGGGTAATGAACTGGCCGACGATCTTTTCGGCGCCAAAACTCCACGTGAGGAAATTGTGGGCCAGTCAATTGAGATCAACGGCATGAAATTCACCGTTATTGGCGTGCTGAAAAAGAAGATGCAGATGGGCATGTATTCCGGGCCGGACTGGAACCGTGCGGTAATTCCGGCTACAACATTCCACAGCATCTACGGCCACCGCTATTATCACAACCTGGTGGTAAAGCCGCATGATGTAAACAGAACGGAATTCGTGGAAGGTCGCATGATCGAAGAGCTCTCCGGCAAATACAAATTCAATCCCGAGGATGAATCTACCATACATGTCTGGAACTTCATCGAAAATGTAAAGACCTTCAATAATGTAATGCTGGGTATGCAAATCTTTTTCGGACTTATTGGTGGTCTGACGCTGCTGGTTGCAGGAGTAGGTGTGGCCAACATAATGTACGTGGCTGTCAAGGAACGGACGACAGAGATCGGAATCAAGATGGCATTGGGAGCCAAACGCTTTCAGGTCATGGCGCAGTTCATGCTGGAGGCTCTGCTGATAGCGTTTATTGGCGGCGCAATTGGAATACTATTGTCCGTGATTATTACCAAAACACTGGGAGCGCTGGAATTCGATAACGAGGCCCTGCAATGGCTGGGCAAACCGAATATATCTACCACAATAGCGATTGTTACAGCAAGCATTCTGGGAATGATTGGGATCGTGTCCGGATTCTTCCCGTCACGAAAAGCGGCCTCGGTTAACCCGGTGGAATCGTTGCGATATGAATAGAGGGTGAGATTATGAATAATACCATGATTTACATGAAGGATATCATAAAGTTTTATAATACCGGCACTGTCAAGGTCAAGGCCCTGAAAGGGATCGATCTGGATATCAAGGGCGGCGAGTTTGTCTCGATTGTCGGCCCTTCCGGCTCGGGTAAATCGACTTTAATGAATATCGCCGGATGTCTGGATGTGCCGACCGGCGGGGAATACATTCTTGACGGCGAAAGCGTTGAGAATCTCGAACCGAATGAACTGGCCGAGATCAGGAATAAAAAAGTGGGCTTCGTATTTCAGAATTTCAATCTGCTTTCCTATGCCACAGCCTTTGAGAATGTTGAACTGCCGCTTGTATTTGCCAATATTCCGGCTAAAAAGCGCCGTGAAAGAGCAGCCGAGCTTTTGGATCGAGTCGGTCTGGGTGATCGTATGGATCATCGTCCCAACGAGCTTTCGGGCGGTGAGATGCAACGCGTGGCTATTGCCCGCTCGCTGGCCAATAAACCAAGATTGATTTTGGCCGATGAGCCTACCGGCAACCTCGATTCCAAATCAGGCGGCGGGATCATAGACCTTTTCGAGGAACTCTGGAATGCGGGTTCGACAATTTTGATGATTACCCACGACCAGACAATTGCCAAACGCACCAACCGTGTGGTCAAGCTCAAGGACGGCCTGATCGTTTCCTCACTCGAAAACGGCAACGGCAACCATTGATCGAACGACATTTGTACGAAGCAGTCTTGATGCTCACGATGTTACTTTGTTAAAAACGCCATAACGTGCATATACTGCAGGTCAAATCTCTTCGAGATTTGACAATCTAATACACGTCAAATGTCACAGACATTTGAGCTACACTCTCTTCAAAGTCTTATACAGCAGAATGATAATTTGAATCCACATTTCATAGGGGATACAAATCCATTTTATTCAAGCAAAATCCCGTTATCTCTTGTATTATAAGTAGAAGCGGTTATATTTCCACAGGGTACAATTATGCATCTGAGATCAATAATATTAATCATTTTTCTGACAGCGCTGGGATTATCATGTTCGGACAACTCCACCGGCCCGGATGATCCACTGGATCGGTTTATAGCAAGCGTTTCACTGGGTTCGGATACGCTCATAACCGATCTTACCAAACCGCTGGTAATCAACTTCAATCTGAATATGGACAAGCAGTCGGTGGAGAAGGCATTTTCAACCGATCCGGCTCTCGATTACACCACTCACTGGTCGACCTTTCCGGTCTGCAATCCGAATGATTCCACCTGCTATCCGGAATTTTATATCTTCTATGTCTACCCCGAGGAACCGTTTCTGCCGAATACAACCTATCAATGCATGATCGACAGCAGCGCTCATGATGTAACCGACAAGCATCTTCCCATACCCTATGAATTCGAGTTCACCACCGATGCCTCCCGGCTCATGCGAATTACCGCCGAATACGATGGCGTGGATACATCAAATGCCTTCCCGCGTGCGGTCAAACTATGGTTCAACAACTCAATCGACCTTTCCACAATCGAGCAGCCCTTCACACCAAATCCGTTATTCGACTATGAACTTTACGGAGTATCCGAGCAGAAGAACGTTTTCGAATACAGAATAACGAGCCCGCTAAAGAGCCAAACCGAGTATCAGATTCAGGTCGATACGGATATCTTCGATACACACGAGAATCCGGTCACAACCGAGACCGACACCACCTTCACTACCGGTTCCCTGGCGGTAATATACTTTTATCCCAATCCCCAGGTGAATCTCAAGGATACCTACCCGATAATTCAGGTGCGATTCAATACTGTTATGGATAAACAGGCAGCCGAGGATGCCTTCAGCCTGACTGACGGTGTAATTGAAATACCGGGCGAATTCGTGTGGTTTACCGATAAGGCATTGCAGTATTTCCCTGATTCTGACCTGACTGCCGGTGAGACCTACACATTTACGGTCACTACATCCGCGGCAGACACATACGGGGCCGTTCTGCAGGAGGAGTTTTCCTACTCATTCACATTGTGATTATATTAGCCTTTGCACTACAACCCTGCTGATTCTTGTTGACAGAAACCGGATCATTTTATAAAATCTTTGCGATCTGAATTTTATAAATGCGGTTGTTTACCGATGGGGATAATGATATGAGAAGGCTGATAACAATTTCGATTATTATAGTAATTCTGACAGGTTCCGTCCCGGCTCAGATTTCCGGTTCGCTGGGCGGAGGGCTGGGCGCCACAATGCCGCAGGGCGAATTCAACGAGTATACCAAAACCGGTTTTTCCATCATGGGATTCGGAAAAATCGGTTCGCCAAAACTGCCCTTTGTCCAGCTTCGCCTGGGGCTTCAGGGTGTTTTCTTTGAACGTGATGACCGCAATATCGTATTCGAGGGCTATCCCGATGATGT
>WJIM01000226.1 GCA_014730285.1 Candidatus Zixiibacteriota bacterium | reverse complement strand
TGCATTATTCGGGGACGGCGCGGCTTCGGTTGTGGTGAGCGGAGATGAGGTCGAAAATAGCGGCCCGCGAATTATTGCCGCCCAGAGCACTATCTGGCCCGACTCGCTGGATATTATGGGATGGAATATCGTCAGCGAGGGGATGCAGGTGGTTTTCAGCCGGCGGATTCCCGCTATAGTAAAGAAATATATGGCCGAGAACCTTCAGGACTTTTTGAAAGAGCATGGACTGGACCTGCAGGATATAAAACATATTATTGCCCATCCCGGCGGGGCAAAAGTTATTGAAGCGTATGAACAGGCATTAAATTTGACTAACGGCAAGATGGATATTTCCAGAGCAGTCTTGCGCAAATACGGCAATATGTCTTCGGTTACCGTTTTGTTCGTACTGAATGAATATTTGCGGAATGGAAATGTTACGCCGAATGATCTTGGCATAATAACAGCTCTGGGACCCGGCTTTTCCTCCGAATCACTTCTCATTAAATTTTAAGGAAAGTGTTGCGGTCTTTATTCCAGTTTGAACTTGCCATTCTGCTTCTCGATTCGTGTCGGATATTTGCCCGAGAAACAGGCCACACAGAAATCCTCATCCGGCAGCGAGTTCATAGAAAGCATGCCCGGAATCGAGAGATATCCCAGCGAAGTCGCACCCAGATAGCGCCTGATCTGCTCCACCGATTTAGAGGAGCCGATCAATTCCCGTCTGGTGGGCATGTCGATGCCGTAGAAGCAGGGGGAGATAATCGGAGGTGCGGAGATACGAACATGAACCTCCTTTGCACCGGCCTGTTTTAGCATTTTAACAAGCTTGCGGGAGGTGGTGCCGCGTACGATTGAATCGTCAACCATCACAACTTTACGCCCCTCTATAACACCCTTGACCGTGTTGAATTTTATTTTCACATCAAGATCGCGGATTTTCTGTTCCGGATCGATGAATGTCCGTCCCACATAATGATTCCGTATAAAACCGATCTCCATCCTGATACCGGAAGCTTCCGAGAAACCCAGCGCCGCCGTGTTCGAGGAGTCCGGCACAGAGATCACGATATCGGCATTGACCGGATGTTCGCGGGCAAGCTGACGTCCCAGACGACGTCTGACCTTATCGACATTCTCACAGAAAATTTTCGAGTCGGGACGGGAGAAATATATGAATTCAAAAATACAGAAGGCTTTTCTAACCTGTGCAAATGGATGAAAGGATTTCACCCCGTTCTCATCGATTCGTACGATCTCACCGGGAAGAACATCACGCATATATTTGGCGCCGATCAGATCGAAGGCGCATGTCTCGGATGCCACAACGTAGGCGTTGCGCATCTTGCCCAGCGCCATTGGGCGGAATCCGCGCGGATCGCGTGCGGCATAAATAGCGTCTTTGGTCATAAGCGTTACGCAATACGCGCCCTGAATCTGCTTTAATGCGCTTATGATTTTGTCGGACATCTTTTTCTTTTTCGAACGCGCTATCAGATGCAGGAAGATTTCGGAATCGGATGTGGTTTGAAAAATGGCACCGCCCGATTCCAGCTTTTTTCGCAGAGTGTAAGCATTGGTTATATTTCCGTTATGGCCGACTGCGATCTCATACCCCTTGAAACGGGAGACCAGCGGCTGGGCATTCAAAAATTGCGAGGAGCCGGTCGTGGAATAGCGGTTGTGCCCTATCGCCATACGCCCCTTAAGATTATGGAAAACGTCAAGCCTTGAAAAGACCTCGTTGATCAGGCCCATATTTTTATAGACGTTTATGTGGTCTTTGTAGGACGTGGCTATTCCGGCAGATTCCTGGCCCCGGTGCTGAAGCGAATACAGGCCGAAATAGGTTAATTCCGCGGCTTTCTTGTGATTATAGATGGCGAAGACGCCGCATTTATTATGTAACTCTTCTGCTGGCATATATTTATCGAAAAGCTGTAAGCTATATTTTTCACCAGCAAAGTCAAGAAAATTTATGCACTGAAACAACAAATGATAACGGTTTTTTGCTGCATTTTGTGTGAATAAATATTCACATTTGGCGTTTTTTTTGGCAAAATATTTTGATGCCAGATTCCCACAAAGCCCTATTTTTCTTGGCTTTTTCGGCAAAATGGCTATATTACAATGAATTTGAGTTTTATGCTACCCGCAAACTACTCGCGTTTGAAAGATATTTAGTTTTTTGTTGAATAAGGCATAAGCATTGCAGTATAAGTATAATGTGTTATGAAGGAACCACCCGAAAATAGCAGTAGACTGCGATATTCGCTTCTCGCAGAGGCATCCATCGACGCCGCCAAAGGTGTTTCCAGCGACCAGATTGTCAATAAATCGCTGGATAAGGCGATCGAGGCGATTGGATTGGTGACCGGATCGGTCCGGGTTGTCGATGATAAGGGCAAATTGCTGTTCATGCATATTTCAGGACGCAATGAATTTTCCGAGATGATGCGTCAGGTGGAGGAGAAGATGTTGGCGACTTTGCGGGATGATTACGCTGTCGGCAATGTCTTTTTGACCTTCGAGAAGGATGGCCATTACAGCCTGTTTTCTTATCCGCTTAAGGTTGAGGGCAAGGTTTACGGTACTATCTCCGGTATCACACCCGGCGAACGCAGCCTGTCCTCTGAGGAGGATTTTATACAGGCCATAAGCGCGGTTTTGGCGCTGGTTCTCTCACGAGGCAAAACCAGCGAGGCTTCTTCAACCTCGGATATCGTCAAGGCGCGCTCGGAGGCGGTGGTGGAAACCGCGGTGACGATTAATCATGAGGTCAACAATCCATTGACGGCGGTGCTGGGCAATATCCAGCTTCTGCTTTTGAATGCCGATGAGTACTCGCCCGAAACCCGCGCCAAGCTGAAGGCGGTGGAGGAGTCGGCCCTGAAGATCAAAGAGGTCACGCAGAATTTGATGCGAGTGATCGAACCCTCGGTGGTGGAGTATACTACCGGACTCAAGATGGTCGACCTGACAAAATCCAGGCTGGGGGAGGCCAAAGAGGAAGAGGAGCAAAAACCAAAGGTTAACAATCCCGAAGATGAAGATAAAGATATAGAGGATTAGCATACATCCCCATGTGTGTTAGGTTGAGAAGAAGCTCCCTTTAAAAGGTAAGGGGGCTTTTTAAATGGCATGAATGAGGTGACCATGAGGTAGGGCAGGTTCCCCGCGAACCTGCCATTGCCGGTATACTAGTTTGTAGGCGCCACTCATGGAAATAGGCATGATCACAGGGATCATACCCTACTATCTTCTCTCATTTAACACTGGGAACTCTGTCCCAACATGCCGTATCGGATTAATCCATTTAACACCGTTCAACTGGCATACCTCCGGCAGTTTATTGATAGGAATGTAGGCACTCAAATCATATCCTTCCGGTCTATGTCCGTGTACCAGTACTCCCAGATACTCCAGCTCTTGAACATGACCATCATAATCTATCCTAACCATCATCATTCGAATACCATTTCTATATATCAATCCATGATAATGATCAGGGTTTTCGACCTTTCTCCCACGAATTCTCGAATTATAGAATCTCATTTCCTCAAATGTAGCGGGGAAATAGGCTTTGCCTGTTTTGCCCTCTTTTTTCAATAGTGCCAATTGAGATTTGCATTGAACATCAACAGATATCTCAAAGCAAACAGGGGGAGCATCGGGATCTGATTTGTCAGTATTTGGATTTCCCCGGAAGGCGGGAATAATCTTCTGATCGTTTGTATCAGCAAAATACCAGGAACCGGTATCGGGAAACAGGATATTATCAACGCAGAATTTTCCTCCTACCATAGACGTATCATAAGGCAATTTAATCTGCATTGAGTAGATCAGGGTGGGCGAATCATGAGCTGGCAGTGGAGCGGGCAGAGAGTCATTCCGAGTGCCGACTATCAATATTGAATCCGGAAATTTATTAACATCAAGGTTGGTTGCCCAGGGCTTATGATTAGGCTCAAAGGCTTCCGGATGCGGCCTGATAATTTTTCTGATTGGGAATGAATGCTGATAAAAATACGGATATACGCCATAGCCTTCAACCCAATCATATTTTCCCGAGGAACTGCTAAATTCAAATCCTATACTAATGCGATTGAGAGGCGTTTCATTTGAAACCAAGATATCTAATGTGTTTTCTTTTCCAATGTACAGGACATTGGCGCCGCCATTAAATCTAATTGTTATATTATTTCCCGGCAGTGTGTATGCCGTATCTTTTCCCAATAGACTATCTATAGCCTCTTCCAATGTGCGGCCTTCGAAGTGTTCGTATACATCACGTAATTCTGAATCAACCAGGAAATACCAATTTTCCTCAGCCATATTTGCCGAGAATAGGTTTGTCGAAAAAAGAAACAATAGAATAAGTGTCATTCTTGTCATTCGTTTACCCCTATGCATCTATTATACGGTTTTTGGGAGAGAGTGCAATGTTTTTGTCTTTTTCAAATAATTCATTTGACGCGCAGTTATCCGCGTGCCCTGTGGCCTTCTGGGCGCACCGGGAGGTACGCCCAGCACAAAAAAACGGCCGCAGTTAAACGGCCGTTTTGGGGGATCTATTTAAATTACCTTAAAATGTTGCCGTTAAGGACTCGTAGCTTTTGTGCATGGTCTCGGTGGTCGAGGCGATCTTCTCTTTGTTGTCGCTCTGGCAGGCCTTATGCAAATCCTTCGCGCACTTCAAAAGCTTCTCGGCGTGCTGGGTGAAGGCAGCCTGTTTATCGGCCATGGTTTCATCCAGCTTGACCGTAGTCAAATACTCGGCCTTCTTGATTAACTCAGGCAGTGAGCCTTCAATCTCTTCGTATTTTTCATTTGGAAGATAATCATGCCAGATCTGCGCCAGGACATTATGGAATTCCTCCACGCCCTCGGGACGCATATAGAGCACACCATTCATCTCCGCAAAAGCTGAATGCATCTTATCGAATGCCAGCTTGAAGGCCTTGTCGTCATCACCTTTGGCGGCCTCTTCCATCTCGGCCACTCTCTTCAGGAAAGCATCGCGCTTGGCCTTGAACTGCTCGTTGATATTTTTACCATAGGTACAGCCCGGATAATAATCCGCAATTTCCTCGCTGGCTTTGACCATAGCGGGCACGGCCGCACGGGCCTCCTTGTATTTGCCCTGCGGTATATATTCATGGCAGGGGGGAGCCATGGCTTCATGGAAGGTCTCGATACAGCTGGTTTTTACGCCCTTGGTGCAGCTCTCGCCTTCCTCGTGCTTTTCAGATGTAACAGCTGCGGTCTTCACGGTCTCTTTGCCGTGCGTGCACTCCTTATGCTCTGAGGCAGAGGCAGTCTTGACCTCGGTCTTATGATGGGGGCAATCCTTCATATCGGCTGAAGCCGTTTCCACTTCCGCCTTGTGGTAAGGACATTCCTTTTTATCAGCCGCTGCGGTTTTAACCTCGGCTTTATGGTAGGGGCAGTCCTTATGTTTGGCCGAGACTTCTTCGGCTTCCGCTTTGTGATGTTCGCAGTCCTTATGCTCCGAGGATGCAGTCTTTACTTCGACAGTTTGCTTATGAGCCTGGCATTCTGGACGAGTGTCGCCCTTTACGCATGTCTTCGAGTCATGCTTTTTGTCGATATCCGCGGAAACAGTGCCGACAGCGACAAATATTACCATTACAGTAAAGCATAAAAACAGGACAAACGTTTTCCCAAACATTCGCATAATTTTCTCCTTCCGGGATTTATTCAGATAACAGTTTGTTCTTCTTTTATCTCTTCTTTCTCCTCCGCGAAACGCGTGATCGAAAGAGGAGAAAGACCAATTGACGGCTCGCCTTTGACTATCAGTTCCGCAATAAGCAGACCCACACCCGGCGCATGCATGAATCCATGCCCGGAGAATCCGTTGGCACAGATAAAGCCCTCGACCTCGGGCACCCTGCCCAGTATAGCGTGATGATCCGGGGTGGTCTCATAAAGCCCAGCCCAGCTTGCGGCAATACCCGCTTCCTCCAGAATGGGAATACGGTCCAGCGCGCGCATCAGTATTTCATCGGTGTATTCAGGATCGAGCGATTCGTCGAAACCGGAGGGCATCTCTTTGTCGGCCCATCCCAGAAGAAGCCCGCCGGACTCCTTATGAAAGTACAGGCCGGATTCTATATCAACAACCATTGGGAAATGCGACGGTATCCATGAGAGGGGAGAGGTGGTTGAAATCTGACGCTTGTACGGAAGAACCGGTATATCCGTTCCCACCATCTCGCCGATCTCTTTGGCATGAGGTCCGGCGCAGTTGATAATCAATGGCGTTGAGATTGTGCCCTTATCAGTAACGACTGCCGAAACCTTATCGCCATTTTTCTCGATTTTTGCAGCTTTTGTTTCCTCATAGATTTCCACGCCCAACTTGCGTGCGGCAGAAATATAGCCCTGTGTGAATACATGCGGATCGCCGATACCGTCCTTTTTGCAGAAAGTACCGCCTATAACATCTTCCATCTTCACGTTAGGTGCCAGCTCGCTAATGGCCTCTTTATCCAGCCATTCCACCGGAGCGCCGATAGCCTTTTGCATCTGCATGTGTTTGCGGAAGATTTCCTCGTGATCGGGATTAGTGACCAAAAAGCAGTATCCGACCTGATCGAAAATACCCTCCTCGCCGGTATCCTCGGAAAATCTTTCGAAGAGGTCTTCGGATAAAAGTGAGATTTTTACATTTATTTCGGATGAAAACTGGGCCCTGATTCCCCCGGCGCATTTGCCGGTCGCACCGGCGCCCATAAACATCTCTTTTTCGAGGATTACGATATCCTTCATACCCATTTTAGCGAGGTGGAAGGCGATTGAGGCCCCGATAATTCCACCCCCGATAATCACACATTCAGCGCTGTTCCGCAAGTTGCTACCTCTCTTTCCAAGTAGTATAACAGAGTAATAAAATAAAGG
>WJIM01000225.1 GCA_014730285.1 Candidatus Zixiibacteriota bacterium | reverse complement strand
TCAGAACCCGATTCGGTGCTTTCGGGAAGAAGCGTCGGGGAAATCACAAAGGAAGAAGAATAAACTCGAATACGGCCAAACAAAAATTATGGCATATATCAAAGCAGGAAACAGAAAGCTTGAAATATCGAACGAGGACAAGGTCTTTTTCCCGGAGTCCGGAATAACCAAGGGTGACCTGATAGATTATTATAAGCAGG
The DNA here is from genome assembly GCA_014730285.1 of Candidatus Zixiibacteriota bacterium. Classification (GTDB taxonomy): domain Bacteria; phylum Zixibacteria; class MSB-5A5; order JAABVY01; family JAABVY01; genus JAABVY01. The sequence goes on along the minus strand of WJIM01000225.1, from coordinate 2,476 downwards.
CCGGGGAAATGATAATCCCTCATATTAAAGATCGCCCCTTAACCATGCGCAGGTTTCCCGATGGTATCGAGGGCAACTCGTTTTACCAGAAAAATGCCCCTAAAAATATTCCGGACTGGATTAAGACAGAGGCGGTCGACAACCGTGAGGGCGGCAAGACCAATCATATAATCTGCAACGATGTCGCCACGCTGATATTTATCACCAATTACGGCAATATAACGCCGCATATCTGGCTCAGTAAACTTGAAAATCTGGAAAAGCCGGATAAGATTATATTCGATCTCGATCCGCCCGGGTATGATTTCGATGATGTTCAGTTTGCTGCAAAATTGATCTATGAATTATTAACCGAGGAACTCGATCTGCCGGCCTTCCTGATGCTGACCGGATCGAAGGGAGTTCATGTAGTCCTGCCGATTAAACCGGAAAACAAGTTCGATGAGGTTCGCGGCTTCGCCTCGAATCTGGCGGATTTCATGGCGCAAAATCATCCCGAAAGGCTGACAACTGAGGTAAGGAAGAATAAACGCAAGGGACGTTTGTTTCTGGATATTGCCCGGAATGCCTATGCCCAGACCGGGGTGGCGCCATACTCGGTTAGAGCTATAGAAAATGCCCCGGTTGCGGCGCCGGTTAATTATGATGAGCTCTCGAATAAAAACATGAATGCACAGAAATTTAATATAAAGAACACATTCAAAAGGATGGGACAAATCGATGATCCATGGAAGGAGATAAACCGCCGCCGTTTTTCACTTGGCAAGGCAAGAGAAAAATTTGAGAAATTGAAAGCATGAATTTCATGATAAAAAGGAGGATGTTTTGCTGAAAAGCCTGAAAGAACTTTTTGGATACGACATAGAAGCCAGTGATGGGAAGTTCGGTAAAGTACATGATTTCCTTTTCGACGACGAAAGCTGGACTGTTCGCTATCTGGTGATCGATACCGGCAAATGGCTTCCGGGTCAAAAAGTACTGATCTCGCCCACATCACTGGGCAAGCCGGACTGGGTGGGCCATGTCTTTCCGGTTGAACTGACCAAACAGCAAATCGAGGACAGCCCGCCGATTGAGGAGGATGAGCCCGTCTCGCGTCAGCATGAGGAAAGGCTGAGTGAATACTACAATCTCATGCCCTACTGGACCGGCGGAGTCATGGGCGGCGTGCATGCCTCGCCTTCCAATGTCGGCGATCAATCCGGAACATCCCGCCGCCAGAAGCAGAGCGGAACCGGGGTTACCAAGGAGTCGGACAAAGTCCAGGGCGACCCGAATCTGAGGAGCTGCGAGGAGGTCATGGATTACCGGATCAAGTCCAAAGATAATAAGATCGGGCATGTAGAGGATTATATTGTCGATGATGACAACTGGCTGATTCGTTATCTGGTAATCGACACCAGAAACTGGCTGCCGGGAAGGAAAGTCCTGGTGGCGGTTCCCTGGATCGAAGAGGTAAACTGGGGTGAGACCGAAGTGAGTGTGGACATGACCAAGGATGAGATCAAGAACAGTCCCGAATTCGATCCCTCCCAGCCGGTCAATCGCGAATACGAGGAAACGCTTTACGATTTTTACGGAAGACCGAAATACTGGTAAACTTTTCATAGATTGATTGCAGCTAATGAAAGGATGAGAAACGTGTCAAAACGAGAGGAGTTTCTGGATCAAATGGAGGCTCAGCTAAATGTCTGGCGCGGCCAGATATCTCAATTCGATGCCCGGGCCGAAAAGGAAAAGGAAGAGAAGAAAGAGGAAATGAAGAAGAAAATCGGCAACCTCCAGAACCAGATAAATGAATTCGAGGATCGTATGGAGGCAATCAAGGAATCGAATGAAGAGGCTTGGGAAAATCTGAAGGAAGGCGCCGAGAAGGCCTGGGACAAACTGAAACAATCCTTTTCCGCCGTGGTCTCCATGTATAGTTGAAATAGATTTTGTTAGATTTCAAAAAACTGTAACCTATAATTATCACAAAAGGAGGAAACGCATGTCAGTAGTAAAAGTCATCGAGGTATTATCGCAGTCCGATAAGGGCTGGGAAGAGGCGGCCCAGGAGGCCATCGATCAGGCCTCAAAGACCGTAAGAAATATCCAGTCGGTTTATATCAAGGATATGCAGGCGGTGGTCGAGAATAACAAGATCGTCAGCTATCGACTCAACGCCAAGATTTCTTTCCTGATCGGCGAACAATAAAGATTGATTATCTTTGAAAAGCAGTTTATAGTTAATGAGGGAGATATAGAAGATTTATATCTCCCTCGTTATATAACTTTAAACAGGACCGCATTTCATGGATGATCAGAAGAAGATTGTTACGATAACTCTGAATCCGTCAATCGACATCAATACTCGAACCGAAAAGGTCAGCTCGGAAAAGAAGCTGCGCTGCGGAGAACCCAGGTATGAACCGGGAGGGGGCGGGATCAATGTCTCCCGTGCCGTAAAAAAGCTTGAGGGGGAATCACTGGCTGT
>WJIM01000224.1 GCA_014730285.1 Candidatus Zixiibacteriota bacterium | reverse complement strand
CAGCATATTATCTATAGCGGTTATCCATTCATCTGCATTGTTGGGAACGATCTTCACGAATCTTGGATCGAATTTGCTAAGGATTTCCATCTCCGAGGATACCGAGCATAAACCGGCGGCGGCGAACTCATAAAACTTGAGAGGATTGGAATATCGGAAGAACTCATTATCCTTGTATGGCATAAAACCGACATCAAAGGATTTCAGTACCTCAGGCATCAGGGTATGTTCGTACTTTCCGGTGAAGTGTACATTCGAGTAATTCTTAATTTTATCGAGAGGTGCGTTTTTCCTAAAAGGTCCGACAAAAAGAAAATTCCATTCGGGTTTTCGTGAAGCTATCTGCTCTATCAACTCCCAGTCAAGCCTCTTTGAAATTATACCGGTATACCCGATGCGCGGCGCGGGAATTTTTATTAATTCGGGACGGGGATTGATATTCTCACGGCTCAGCCGCTCATAAATCTGTTTGTCGAGGCCGTTGCCGGAAAGCCAGGCATGCTTATAATGACTGCCGTATTTTTCGAGCAGTTTGGGTGAGGTTGCAAGCAAGAGATCGACATCTGTTCTTAACTGCTTTTCCTGCCTGTCCACCTCTTCCGATTTATTACCGTCATAGTAAACCAGATTGTCGCAGAGCTCCATAATCGTAAACGAATTCTCAAAGAGCTTGGTCAGATATCCCTGCTGGGGATGATAGAACCAGATCAGCGGATTAGGCTCATCAATTCCGATTTCACTGCATAAATACTTATAAGACTCTCGCAAACGCTTGAGATTTATTTCCTCTAACGGGGGTACTTTATTGGCAATCATGTCAGTTATAAAATAGCGGGGAGAATACTGATAAAGATTATCATCCAATTTCTCGATCCCTGGTTTTCCGAAATACTCCTGCATTCTATCCGGCTTTCTAATGGAAGTGGTGAAGGGACAAAGGGGACGATTTACCGCCACGGCACAGGAATCATAGCGCTTTAGAAGGCGCGCCAGAGCGAATAGCATCTTGCGGCGCATGAAGATCGGCCAGTCGACCCGTATAAAAACCAGGACTATGTTTGGGAATCGTTTCAATCTTCTACGGCCAGTTTTAATATCTTTTCGATTAGCTGATCAAATGAATAGCCTGCGGCCTTAGCCGCTTTCGGCACCAATGAAGTCTTGGTCATACCCGGGAGAGTGTTTACCTCGAGGCAGTAAAGATTTCCATCCTTGTCCATACGGAAGTCGACACGGGCATAGCCTTTGCAATCGAGTGTCTTAAAGGCTCTCAGGCCGAGTTCCTGAATCAGAATTGTGGTTTTATCCGGAATTTTGGCGGGATAATCGTATTCGCACATACCCTCGGTATACTTGCATTCGTAATCGTAGAGCTTATTCTTCGGAAGAACCTCGACCACAGGCAGGGCCTGCTCACCCAGCACAGAGACAGTGAGCTCGCGGCCGTCAATATAATCCTCAATCAGCGCTTCTTCTGAAACCTCGAACGCAAGATCGATTGCCTTGCGGTATTCGGCCATCCTTTCCACCAGAGAGAGCCCTACTGTCGAGCCCTGATCGTTGGGCTTGACTATAACCGGCGGAGGAAACTCGCGCCTGATTAATTCATACATTTCATCATCGAAATCTTTCCTGGGTATCAGCATCCAGTCCGGCGTGGGGATATCATCCCGTTCGAAAAGCTTTTTCGAGATGGCCTTGTTCATGCAGAGCGCGGATGACAGCATGCCGGAACCGGTATATTTCTTTCCGGCAAGATCCAGAAGCGCCTGAATCGTACCATCCTCGCCCGCGCCGCCGTGGAAAGCCAAAAAGACCGCGCCAACATCGGAAAGCTCTTCGAGTTTCGCAATCTTAAGGCTTTGAACTCTATCAAACCGTGCAATCTTCTCTAAATCAGGCGGTCTGGTTTTGATATCATCGGTAATCTGGGCAGTTGATTCCTTAAGAAATTTGCTGCCCTCAGCGGTGTCGACAGCTATAACATCATGACCGTTATTTTGCAGAGCTGAGGTAATAGCCGCGCCCGAGGCCAGGGAGACATCACGTTCAAGAGAGATTCCCCCCATTAGAACCAGGACCTTCATCCACCAGTCTCCTTTTCAAATAATATCTGGCAATTAACAAAACTACTATAACAATAACTATTATAAACACAACATTGGTATACGTTGATAAAACTTTGTAAACCTGCTGGAGATTTTGCTGAAGATAGTGTGCCATTAGTATGACCATGCTGTTCCAGATCAGGCAGGATATCGAGGTCAAAATGAAGGCCCTCCTGTAGGGAAGTTCAGAAATCCCGGCGAAGAACACAAGAGCGAACCTGATACCTGGCAAGAATTTGGAGCCCACCAGCAGACCCTGCCCCATTTTTTGATACCACATTTCAGTGCGATGAAGCAGTTTGTGATTCAAAAACCAGATTTTGCCGGATTCAAGAATTCTCCTGCCATACCGTCGTCCCACCCAAAATACAATAGTGAGACCAAGTGCGGAACCTGCATAGGCCGAGGCCAGGACAATAATCAGCGACACATCCCCGCTGCCCGACAAAAATCCGGCTGCGAATATGGCAACATCTCCGGGAAAAATCGGGAAAACATACTCGATAAACATCGCCCCGATAACCATCAAATATATCCACCATCCGCCGTAAGAAAGAAGAATATCTACCCAGTGCTGCAAATCCGGAAAGATATCACTCATAGTATTCCTCTTCCGAAGAGCTTTCCTCTTCCTCCTCCTCGACATCACTGATATCTATAAGAGTGCAGACTGCAAAGGCGGCGATGCCGTCCTTGAACTGCGGTAACAGATGGAAGAAGGAGTGAGACTGCTTGAGCGAGATCATACTGCTGTCTATTTTCAGGGCATGTGAGAGATTGAGGAGCATGTATGTTTTATAAGGTGCAAGATCAACCTCCGAACAGGAAAGAATTACATCGATATTTTCTATTGCAAATGAAATCCGTGCCAGCCTCAGATTAACGAGTTCCAGAAGCCTAAGGCCGGAGATGTCTTTATATTTGATATCGTCCTCGGGAAAAAGCTCATCTGTCTCTCCCAGATTTGACGCGCCCAGCAGGGCATCTATGATAGCATGGCTCAATACATCGGCATCGGAGTTCCCCTCGAGCCCCAGAGTATAATCGATTTCAGCTCCGGCCAGAATCAGTTTTCGCCCCTCGATGAAGCGGCGCATGTCGATGCCGATTCCGGTCTTAAACATCGGAGCCTCTCGATTCCGTTTTTTTCTGAATAAGATACCTGGCTATTTCGAAATCGTCTTCGGTGCTGACTCGGAGGTTCGTGTCTTTACCCTCCATAACTCGAACTTTGTTGCCATAATATTCCACCACCGCGGCGTCATCGGCGAAGACATGAGCAGTAGTTTCGGCGGTTCTATAGGCGTCCCGGATAAGGCTGTACTTGAAGGCCTGCGGACTCTGCATCAGCCAGATTCTTTTTTTGTCAAGCGAGGCCAGGATATAGCCTTCTTCAGCGCGTTTAACCGGCTGTGAGGCCTGCATTCCCAGGGCAACAGCATCATGCTCAAGGCATTCTGTTATCAGCTCCGAGATCGTATCCGGCTCGATAAGCGGGCGCAGGGAGTCGTGAATCAGTACGATGTCAGTATCCTGCGTTAAGCCGTCCAGGCCGGACATAACCGTGGCATAGCGGACGTCCTTCGATTCCCTGATTTTCTGAACTTTATCAAATTTGTATCGATCGACTATATTTTCCGACATATAAAGCATAAATTCAGGGGCTACCACCGGAATTATCTCATCTATCTGCATACATTCTTGAAATGCTTTGATCGTATGCGCGATTAACGGCATCCCCTCGATTGGCCGGAAATGAGGCGGTAAAACTCCCGGATCGAGATGCGGGTAGTAATCTGTATAAATTATCGCACAGCACTTCATAATATCATCATGCTGTCGCCGTAGCTGAAAAAGCGATAGCCTTCGGCCACGGCTTCATTGTAAATCCTTAAAATATTTTCGCGTCCGGCAAAGGCCGAGACCAACATCAGAAGAGTTGATTTTGGAAGATGGAAATTGGTAATCAATTTGTCAACAAGTTTAAATCTGTAAGGAGGATAGATAAACAGATCGGTGTCGCGCGAAATCGGCTCGAGCCTGCCGTCGGTATGACCGTACCAGCTTTCCAGCGCTCTTACCGATGTTGTCCCGACCGCCACCAGATTCTTGCCTTTTTCACGTAATTGCTTGATTTTCAATGCGGTTTCCGGTTCTATGCGATATTTTTCGGATTCGATTTGATGTCTGCGGGGATCGTCAACCCGTACCGGCTGAAATGTGCCCCAGCCGATATCCAATATAATTTCCGCGATCTCGATCCCTTTGCTTTTTAACTTCTCCAGAATCTCGGGCGTAAAATGCAGACCCGCTGTAGGGGCTGCCACCGATCCGCGATAATGATTGTAAACGGTTTGATAGCGTTCGTAATCGGATTCCTCGGGCTGACGCTGGATATAGGGCGGCAGAGGAATTTTCCCCTGATCTTCCATCAGATCGTGGACTTTTTCCGGGGGATCGAATTTCAGGGTACGTGAACCGTCGGCATGAACCTCACCCACCTCAGCGGTAATTGGAAAATCACCGAAAGAAAGCTCTATTCCGGGATTCATGCCTCTCCCCGGTTTGACAAGGCTGTCCCATACGCCTTCCTCCAATTCGCGCAAAAGAAGAAGTTCGAACTTTCCTCCGGTCCTGGCCTTTTTGCCGAAAAGGCGGGCTTTCATGACGCGGGTTGTATTTATGACCAGAAAATCATCCTCATTAAGAAAATCGGCAATATCATAGAACTTTTTGTGCCGGATTTGGTCGGTATTTCGGCCGTAAACCAGAAGCCTGCTGTGATCGCGCTCTTGCGCAGGGTATCTGGCAATCTGCTCTTCGGGAAGATGATAATCGAAATCTGTGAGCTTCATATTTCGCGGGTGGGAGTTTGAATTTATTTCTTTTTCTTCTTTTTCTGGTAACGTTCTTTCTCGGAAAAAATACATCCGCAGTATTTCTGCAAATATAATCCCATATCATAGGCCTTTTGACGTCCCTCGCGATAGCCTGAGACAATATCCAGATCGAGGAATTTCACTCCGGTTTGAATCTCAAGCTGATTCCCGACTTTGCGGATATAATCCAGCTTCTGGTAGGGCGATACCAGAAGAGTGGTGGTAAAATACTCGAAACCATTGGATTTGGCATAATTCGCCGCCTCTGTCAGCCTGAGGATATAGCAATGCATACAGCGGTCCTGAAGATCGGACATAGCCATCTGAAGGAATCGCTCCAGATCATAGCTGTCCTGATAAACGATCTCCATATTCTTTATATCCTGAAACTTGCGCAGACTTTTAAGGCGTTCTTTGTACTCCGTATACGGATGGATATTGGGATTATACCAGAATCCGGTCAGATGCTCCCCCTCCTTGATCATCTTCTCATAGGGATAGACCAGACAGGGGCCGCAGCATATGTGAGTGAGTATCTTCATAAAAATCCAGTTTTAATTCTTTTAGATATACGGATTTAATATGGTTATAGTTTAAAAAAGGTCTCTCTGATCGCGTTCGGATTTCTTGAGATTTAAATGCTT
>WJIM01000223.1 GCA_014730285.1 Candidatus Zixiibacteriota bacterium | reverse complement strand
GCATTTTTCTTCAAACTGATCGCCGAGAGGGAAGAGGCACAGGCTGTGCATCTCGAGGAAAGTATGAAATTCGGGCGGCTATTGGACGAGTTCAAAGATTATCTGGAGAATCGCCCCATACCAAATCTCGACCGCGGCAGGTTGATGGATATTGCCGAGAAATATTTCAGCGATATAGAAGAATAGATAAAGCATAAAAAAGCGCCCCATCTGAGAATGGGGCGCAGTTGAGAGAAAACAAGACCTGAAACTACACAGGTAGATCCAGATCACAGGGGGGATCAAATCTGTATTTCAAATCAATCATCATAGTTATTATACGCAACTACCTCTCTCCATCCGGTTCTCTGTACAACTGAAATCAGCGGAGTTCCCGGAGGCAGGTTGGCCGGATCCAATAAATCGGTATCGAAAGCCCAATTACGGTCAGGAGCTTTATAATAACTGCCGTACGACCATTGTCCGTTTGCAATTTCACTTTCCCACAAGTCGATAGCTGAACCGCGCCACTTAAACTCCACACCGTTCCAATCCTCGAGAAATCTGGGCAGGTTCTCGAAACCACCACTGTACTGGCCGCCGCCCGAGGGTACATTACCGGTCATATAGGAAGCGTTTACAGTGGTCACACTGGCGTCGCGGTTTCCGTCATTGATGCTGAGCGTACCATCGCCGTCAACCCAGTCGTTCGACAGGATTGTCAGGGCATCTGTCATAATAGCGGCCGGCTTTTTTGAGACTGAATTATAATCGCCCTGGACATATACAGGATCCTTCGAGCTCACTGTCAGGCCGCCTTTGAGAGTGCTGCCGTTTACCAGACGGGTGGCCTTTAAGTTGCCGGCGGTTTGGGCATCGGCCGTATAAATAATGCCGTTTCTGGGCCAGTAATTAGATGCGCTCAATGCCCCGACGTCAACATCGATGCTCGATACGGTGGCATTTTCTCTACCATCGTAAAATGATCCGGTGCTGATTATTCCGGCGCTTACCAGATCGGAGGTGATATTGGTTTCGGTACCGTCGAGTTCGACCTGATATGCCTGGCCGTTAACGATCTTAAGCGTGGCTTTGTTCTCGTAGCTGTCTGCCGATTCTCCTGAGGTCTTGATCATATCGATCGGATCGCCGCTTCGGACTACCGGCATATTGAGCTCGGTGATACCGTGCGAGCCGTCTTCCACACGTCCGCCCCAGAGCTCGAGTGAATGATCGACCCAGTCACTGGCTCCGGCATCTACCCAGTCGCCGTCCTGGAACATGCTGATCATATCGCCGTCATCATCGGCGATCAAAACATCGCCGTTAGAAACTGACTGACCGGCATCGCCGTAACGTCCGTGAAAGATATTGCCGGCTGCGGTCAGATGCGAGTTTACCTCCAGCGAATTACCGGACTGGATATAAATATCTCCATTCGAGTGAACACGTCCACCCAGAGTCATGGGCGGACCCGGTGCGATTTCCAGAACCGGCTCATAAAACACCGCAAACTGGTAAAGCGGAATAAGGTCGCTTTCGATCACCATCCTCAGATCGGACTTGATCTGGCTGTTATCGGTTCCGGCTTCGGAACTGACCTCGAATTCGGTGGCCTGAGCATACAATCCCTGATATGCGCCATTGTGCAGTGTTTTAAGTGTAGTACCGCTTAACTGCTGCATAGAATAGGTTACGGTCATAGGAGCGCTGCTGCCGTCGTCAATCGTGAATTCCGCACTGGGCAGGGGATCCGGGGGAGCGGCGCTGGTTTTGTAAGAATGTTCTATTTGTGCGCAAGCCCTCTCCAGTCCGGCTTCCGCCGCATAAAGGGCATTGTTCTGATTCATTTCGTTACCGGCAATATCGACCTCTGTAGTCGAGGTCATTACAGCATTAATGCCTGCCAGAGTTAGCATCAATAGCAATGCCATGAAAAGAATAATGGTAAATCCTGCATTTGATTTAATCTTTTTCATAAATGCCGCCTATGCTAAAAATCCATATTTCTGAGATATACTGTGGTTCTTAATGTGTCCCGCAGATAATCCTGTTTGCGTGCGGGATCCACCCGATCAGTTCTGGCAACGACTTCTATGTTAACTTCTCTGACCACACTGGAGGCTATAAAGGAATCAACCACTGCGCCATGAGCCAGCGTATAAGTGAAATTCAGATCCTCGATATTATCCGCATAGATATTCGGCTGATCGAAGCGCTGATACATCAGTTTGGGATGCAGTGTGTCGGTTGTGTTATCTATATAAAAGGTCACGAACTCGATCGTGTATATTTCGCTGCTCAACGGATAGGCCTTCGACAGCGGACCCGTATGCTGAATGTATCCAGTGTTATTATCGACCCCGGCTATCAGAAAGAATTCGCCGTCATCATTGGTGGGATCGTAGATATATGCCCAGGTATTTACCTCAAAACAATCTGCATCTGCGGGCAGGATTTCGATATCTGAGCTGGGCAGAGACATCGCATCGGTCAGCTCGGCCTCGCAAACCGGCTCTTTGAGGTAAACGAATGTAATCGAATCCGGGTTGGAATTGCTGGCGAATATCGCACTGAGGCCCGGAGGAAGCTGATATCCAGCCTGACGGGCATGGTATACGATCTCGTCCAGAGTTGCACGGCCGTTTTGCTGCATATCGGTAATATTCTCCTGGGCCAGCCAGTTTTTCTGCTGGTTGACATAAAGCTCAAGAGCCGCCCCGGCACATATCAGAGCAATTACTGAGGCAACCAGAAGCTCTATAAGCGTTACACCTTTATTTGATCTAATTCTACTCAACATGATTCACCTCACTTTTTGGGTTGGAAATAGGTTGTAGTTGAGGTGTATTGCGAACGGTTGAACTCATCAGTCCAGTAAACCCAGACCGTAACCTTCTTGACATCGCCCTGGTCCTCATAGGAATCCTCGACATACCAGTGACGGAAGATTCCGTCCTCATCCTCGTAGCCATAATCCTCCATCTGATCCTCAGGTGTATTCTTAATGGTTTCAATCGTCTCTCGAACCATCTGCACGGTCTGCGTGGTCTTTTCAGACCAGGCGTTACCGCTGATGGATATGACCAGCATAGAAAGAAGCGTGAGAAGGCCGATGGAAAATATGACCATTCCCATCATGACTTCGAGGATTGTGAATCCTTTTGAATCGAGCTTTTTTCGTATCTTCTTCATATCTGCATCCAATCCTTTTTGATTTTCCTTGCAGACTTTTAAGCAAACAGAAGGCCAAACATGAATACTGAGGATTAGATAAATAGGTATCTTGTTGCCTGCCATGAGATATTACGATGATATGTAAATATATGGTTGAGGTTAAGAATGATTTTCTGCGCTATTTACAATGGGATTTATCCCATACTCTCATGAAGGATATCAATAATGCGGTTTATTTGTTGTAATTCAATGCCTTGCACCTAACTCTCAGGGGAGCATGAATTTTATGGTGTTAATGCTGAAAAGATAAAAAAACAGGCGGCCAATTTATTATGGCCGCCTGTACAATTTGAAGATTTTCAACAGCTTATGATCTTTTGCGTCTGATAATACCGGCTCCGGCCAGACCAAGACCCAGAAGGATCAATGTGGTCGGCTCGGGAACGATTGTCATGCCGACTACCATGTCGTTATGGTCGTAGTTCGGACCAGTCACATGATCATCGTCAATGAACAGCAGGACATCATATTTGCCCCAGAATTCCAGATTGCCAAACTGATAATGGCCGTAGGGATTAAAGGTATTGTATCCCATGAACCACTGGTAATCTGAACCAGCAGGAAGAGTCAACCCGCGCTCGCCGAAAAGCAGGACGTCGTTGTTATTGAAGACGCCGTCATCATCAAGGTCGTTATGCAGGAACAATCCAACCTGAGGAACACCGGCAGTGTTGATGGTGAGCTTTGTAATGGGAGAATCATCATCATCAAATACCGTAAGCATGTTGGATCCTACACCGAGATCGGTATAGAAACCGAATGTGTTCATGTCGGCATGAGGTGTCATCTCTGCAATAAGAGTTAACTCCCATACCAGTTCGCCAGTGTTAATCCACATGTCTGCATCCGGCGATGTGGTAGGATTTTCCATTGATCCGTTAAAATACAGATCCGGAACTGCCATGGACTGTGACGCAAAGAAACAGACCATTAAAACTGCCATTAAAATGTGTTTTGCTTTCATTTGATTTAACCTCCAATGCATTTATTTTTAATTATCATTATATTATTAATCAAATATCATGCCAAATTTGTTATCTGGTTTAACCACAACGGTATAAGTTTAATGCCTGACTTTAAATCTACGTAAAGTGTCCATTTTGCCGACACCTGAAGAATGCTATAAAAACCACAGTATATTTGAAATGCCGGAAAACAAACGTGATCTTTTATAAGGCGTTGGTATGCAATAAAAAAAGGCGGCCAATTAAATGCCGCCTTTAAATTAATGCCTTAAGTAGCTTATTATTTTCTTCTTCTGCGGATAATTCCGGCTCCAGCCAGTCCCAGTCCCAAAAGCAGCATGGTTGTGGGCTCGGGAACCACGGTCATGCCGACAATCATATCGTCATGATCGTAATTCGGGCTGGTAACATGATTGTCATCAATAAAGATAAGATAATCATACTTGCCGGAGAAATTGCGGCCGTGATAGGAGAAATCGGCCATACCATAAGCAGATACATCATACGATCTGAACCACTGATAATCAGATCCGGGAGGATTCGGCATTGTCAGAGCGCGCTCTGAAAATAGAATGATATCGGTGTCCTCGGGCTCATAAAGGCCGTCATCATCAATATCATTGAAAAGCGCAAAGCCAAAAGTGCTTCCCATGTAAAGAGTATTGGTAGTTCCCGGAAGAACATCATTGGCTCCGAGCTGGTTAAAGATCCAGCCGCCATCGTTTCCTGTACCGAGATCAACGTAAGCACCAAAGCTGTTGTTGGGCGCATTACCGCCGTAAAATTCACCAACGAGCGTGAATTTTACCAGAGTGTTCTGGGCCAAGGGCATATCAGCGCTGGTCAAATCCTCATCCGGTCCGGCCAGCAGTGTTCCGCCCATGCCGCCATTAACATATAAATCCGGAATGGCATAAGCCTGGGAGAAAAGAAGAAGTACAATTACTAAGGCAGGTAAAAAAAGTTTGGTTTTCATAAAACCCCCAAACGTTTAACATTTTATTTACTTATTTATTAATCAATAATCATGCCGTTAATGCTAAGTCCTTGCGCGGTAAACATTAAACAATTAAGGAATAATACAAATCTATTGAAATTGTACACATTTCCGACACAGCTAATAAAAACGATTAAATAAATCATGGTAAATAGTTGAACAATAATGTGATATGGCAAGGGCGGCAGTGTCCAGAAAGACGACATTGCTTGCGAATTGTTATGAATCGATCATCGCAATTTATAGAAATGCGTCTAATAATATATATTATGTAAGTTCGTAAAGAAAAATAATTAATTATAATATTTTTATTATTGCCCTTTCAGAAATAAAAAGGCCTACTTGAAAGCAGGCCCTTGCATTGAAAATATGCTATTTACTATTTTACAACCATATTTATCAGCTTACCAGGCACATAAATCGTCTTAATGATCTTTTTATCCTGTATGAATTTCTTAACCTTTTCCGAGTCCAGTGCCATGGTTTCGATCATATCTTTAGAAGCATCCGAACTGACCATAATCTGCTCCCGAACCTTGCCGTTAACCTGTACAACGATATTGATCTGCTCCGAAACAACCGCGTCGGGATCGTATGACGGCCAGGAGGATTTGAATATCGATTCGGTATATCCATACAGGCTCCAGATTTCTTCGGCGAAATGCGGCGCCAAAGGTGCGATTAGCTGGGTTGATTTCTGAAGAATATAGTGATAGAATTCAGGCTCGATACGTTTAACCTGGTTTAAGGCATTAAAGTACTCCATTAAGGCTGCGATATTCGTATTGAATTGCATCCTGTCGCTGTCCTCGGATACCTTTTTGATCATCTGATTCAGCTTGATATACAAATCCCATTGGTTGTCCGACAATTGATCCTTTTTAAAGTAGCGCTTCAAGTCGACCGGCTCAGGATTATCGATCTCCGTGACCATGCGATAGAAACGATTGATAAAGCGTTCGATTCCCACAAATGCCTCTTCATTCCAATCTATCTCCTTGTCAGCGGGAGCGGTGAAATGCATTGCCAGGCGGCTTATATCCACACCGTAACGGTCGATCAATTCCATGGGCGAGACCACATTGCCCAGGGATTTGGACATAATCTGCCCTTCGGCATCTCTGACCATGCCGTGATTAAACAGGTTCAGCGCCGGTTCATCGACATTCAACCAGCCCAGATCGTACATGAATTTCGTAAAGAAACGGAAATACAGCAAATGGCCTGTGGCATGCTCGATTCCGCCGATGTATTGATCAACCGGCATCCATTTTTCGGCATCAGCCCTCGAAAACGGCTGATGCGGATTTTTATTATCCAGGTAGCGCATATGGTACCATGATGAGCAGACGAAGGTATCCATTGTATCCGGATCGCGTTGTGCCTCTTCCCCGCATTTAGGGCATTTAACATTCATATATTCCGGTATATCAGCCAGGGGCGATCTGCCTTTTGGAATGTAATTCTCGACGTTTTCGGGCAGTTTCACGGGGAGATCGTCCTCGGACACGGGTACCGGGCCGCATTTCTGGCAATGAATGATAGGAATCGGCGCTCCCCAGTATCTCTGGCGGGAAATCAGCCAATCGCGCAGCCTGTAATTGACCTTTTTTCGCCCAAATCCTTTATTCTCAGCGTGTTGCGTTACTTTTTCCACGGCATCACTGCCAACCAGGCCGTCAAAACGCCCGGAATTTACCATAACTCCATATTCTACATAGGCTTCGTCCATATCATCAAGATTTAAGCTGCCACCCTCGGGATGAATGACGATTTTGATCGGAATATCGTATTTTTTGGCAAACAGGAAATCCCGCTGATCATGCGCCGGTACCGCCATTACCACCCCGGTACCGTATGAGGCCAGGACATAGTCGGCTACCCAGAGCTGGACTTTTTCGCCGTTATATGGATTGACAGCGTAACATCCGGTAAAAACGCCGTCCTTCTCCCCCGTTTCGGCCGTACGCTCGATTTCGGTTTTATTGATGGCTTTCTGGATATATTCTTCGACATCTTTTTTATATTCATTGGGTATATCCAGCTTATCCAGAATCTCCGCCTCAGGCGCTATGGCCATAAAGGTTACGCCGAAAATAGTATCCGGACGGGTGGTGAAAATCGGTATCTTTTCCCCCGACTCCAGTTTGAAATCGATTTCGGCTCCGACAGATCTTCCGATCCAGTTTTTCTGCATGGTCTTGACATTTTCCGGCCAGCCGGTCAGTTTATCCAGATCGTTTAGAAGTCTTTCGGCATAATCGGTGATTTTGAAAAACCACTGTTTTAATTTGCGCTTTGTGACTGTCTGGTGGCAGCGCCAGCATTGGCCCTCGGCGTCAACCTGCTCATTGGCCAGCACCGTATTACAGGTTTCGCACCAGTTTACAGTGGCTTCTTTCTGATATGCCAGGCCTTTTTTGAAAAGCTGGACAAAAAACCATTCCGTGAATTTATAATAATCCGGCAGACAGGTAGCCACCTCGCGATTCCAGTCGAATGAAATCCCCACTTTTTTCAGCGTATTGCGGGAGACCTTGATATTGTTTAGTGTCCAGTCCTGCGGTTTGAGATTCCTCTTGATGGCTGCCTGCTCGGCGGGAAGCCCGAACGCGTCCCATCCAAAAGGATGCAGGACATCATAGCCCTCCATCATTTTGCGCCTGGCTACAGCATCTCCCACACTGTAGTTTCTGAAATGTCCCATGTGGATATCGCCCGAGGGATAGGCGAACATTACCAGATTATAGAATTTCTTTTTTGGTTCCGGATTGGTTTTATACAGTTTTTGTTCTTCCCATCTCTCCTGCCATTTGGCCTCGATTTCACGGAAAGGATAAAAACTATCTCCGGTTTTTTTTCGATTTTGCTGAGTCTTTTCCATAGTTATCACCAGCTTTATATCTTATGAAGTTGTTATCAAGTTAAAAGGTATACACGCATTTGTGCGACACACTCTATTTTGATTAGGGATAATAAGAATTGGATACTATTTGAGCAAGGAAATTATATTATGGCCCTGGAGGGCCAAAAGTCGGAGGTATGTTAAGCGGACTTGCATCATTTGGTTTATATAATCGGCATTTGATTATTATTGTCAAGTCAAAATCGGTATAAAAATATGATATTGGTTTTTACGGCAAAAATAGAATTATATTGCACCATCATTTCTATTGACATTTCAGGGTATATTGGTAAATTTATTAGTAGCAAACTGCACCCGAAGAAATTACACCCTAATTTTCAAACCGCCGTTGGTAGCTGCCTTTAATCGAAATTGAGAAATTTCTAAAACTATGGAGGCGCTTATGATGTCCAGAGAAGCGTTAATCTCTATTCTGACAGTGACTTTTCTGCTATTAATCAGCACGCCGTTGTCGGCGCTGGTCGGGGATTGTAATGGTAATGGGAGTTATGATGTCGGCGATGTTGTGGCGCTGGTAAGCTACATTGGCAGTGACGGTCCTACAAGCCCAAGCATGTTCAACTGCGATTGTGACGGCTTTCCGGGCATCAATTATGCCGATTATCTTCAGCTAATAATAGGACCGCCTTTCCCCGGACTCGGGACGGATTATCCGAAGCAGTCGGATGTCCGCTTTTATTTCAATGTCCGTATTCCACCGGATGAATCCCAGTATGGTCTGGAGGTTTTTGTTGAGGTGCCGGATGATTTCCCGGTGGAAGCGTTCATGATACCGTTCTCATTCGAGGCTGAAGGCGGTCAGGCTCTGGTCGAATGGTTGAGCGCAGATTTCACGGGCACGGTTGCTAATCCGGAGGCTATGAATGTCTCGCCCTATTCCAGCGGGGATATTCTCACTATTGAGGCCAATCCAATAGCCCACGGTGGTGGGGCTGTTCTTGCAGCGGGGGCCTCGGGCCTTTTGTGCACGCTTTATTTCTCATCCGGAAGCGGTGAGCCAAACGATTTGAGGATAGTATCTCTGGCGCACAGCTGGCCGATGCTTTTGAAGCACGTCAGCTATTCCGGTGTCGACGGTGAAAGGATATTCCTGCCGCAGTTTATTCGCGCGCCGTATGGTGACGGCAACAGCGACGGAGTGGTAAATCTCTCGGATGCCGTTCGGATAGTAAATTATATATTTCTAAACGGTCCCGCTCCAGGGTCCAGCGAACCGTAAATCGATGGGAGGGATATTATGTTTTCATTATATAAATTTACCGTTGTATTATTTGCACTACTTGCGCTTGCATCGACTCCATCTACTACGGCACAGCCTCTGATTGGCGACTGCAATTCCGATGGTTATGTCGATATCGAGGATGCTGTGTTTATAGAGAGCTATCTTGAGGGTTCAGGTCCTCTGCCCCCTCCGGAATGTGACTGTGATGGGTTTCCAGGAGTCAATCATGCCGACGCATTCCAGATAGTCGGGCACATTTTCGATGGCGCTTCTCTCTATGAGCCGCCGGGAACAGATCTGCCGGTACCGTCCCACGTGAAGATATTCTACAACAAACAGATTGATGGAAGCCCCGATAATCAGGATATTCCCATTTATATCGATGTGCCGGGCAATACTGAGGTTGAGGCCTTCATTGTTCCATTCTCATTTGCTTCTGAGGGCGGTCAGGCGGAACTCAACTGCGACAGTGTAAGCTTTAGCGGTTCTGTTGTTATCGGGGCCGGCGCCGGATTTGACAATATTGACAAAACATTGGTTGTTGCCATGACTCCAGCCGATGCTTCCGCCGTCATTGCTGGAGGAACCTCGGGCCTTTTATGCACTGCCTGGTTCTCGCAGGCGGCGCTGGGGAATGATAACGATTTAATTATTACCAATATCGGCCGTAGTTGGCCGATGCTCTTGCAAAAAGAATATTACGAGGGAGTCGATGGCGAAAGAATCATGCTGCCGGAGTTTATACGGGCGCGTTATGGCGATGTAAACAGCGACGGGACTGCCAATATTTCCGATGCGGTCTGGATTATCAATTATGTATTTTTAGGAGGCGCTTCTCCGGGAAAAATGGAGCCGTAGAAACTCATAATTGAAATAATAAAGCCCGCAGCAAATAATACTGCGGGTTTCTTTTTTGCATAATAATGGTCGGGGAGAGCAGATTTGAACTGCCGACCTCTTGCACCCCAAGCAAGCACGCTAACCAGGCTGCGCCACTCCCCGACGCGAAATCATAAACTACTAATAGAACCGGAAAAATCAAGCGAAAAGTTTCTGAAGTTCCTTCAGCTCTTTCCTGATTTCTTTGATCTTAGTTTTAATCGAGCCGTTGGATTTAGCGGTGCTTTCTGTGAGCCGGTTTTTCGAGCTTCTACGGGATTTAAGCTTCTGGCGCGCGCCCTCGATCGTATAACCCTCATCATAAAGCAGAGTCTTAATACGGTTAATCAAATCGATTTCACGCTGCTGATAGATTCTGTTGCCCCCGCGGTTTTTCTTGGGTTTAAGGGTGGGAAACTCTTTTTCCCAGAACCTGAGAACATAGGCCTTGGTGTCCGTCATCTGAGCAACTTCAGAAATTGAATAATAGAGTTTATTATTATTGGTATCGGTGCGTTTCAAAGACACTCCCCCACAGGCTATTGAGACACTTGAACTTTATGTCAGGAACGGACATAATATATGCCGCTTAAAGCGCTATGTCAAGCGAATAGATTAAAATTCTGATTTCAGGTCACGAGTCATCAGGTCCAGAAGAGCCGACTGAGGGTCCTTGGAGTTGAATAGAATCTCGTATATCTGAACGGTAATAGGCATTTCGATCCTATACTCGGACATAAGCTTATAGGCCGCTCTGGTGGCTTTCACGCCTTCCACAACCATAGTCATCTCCCCCATCGCTCCCTCGAAACTTAAGCCTTTACCTATTTTTTCCCCGAAGCTGCGGTTGCGCGAGTGCCGTGAGATGCATGTGGTCACAAGATCGCCCAGACCCGAGAGACCAGCAAAGGTCAGCGGTTTGGCGCCCATAGCAACCCCCAGACGAGAGATTTCTGCCAGGCCGCGTGTAAAAAGCGCGCCACGGGAATTGTCTCCCCCGCCCAGGCCGTCCAGTATACCCGAGGCAATGGCGATTATATTTTTGAATGCCCCGCCGGTTTCCACGCCGATTATATCGGGAGAGCTGTAGGCCCGGAAGAAATGGTTGGAGAATATACCGCGAAGGTACCCTCCCCTTTCCTCATTCCGGCATCCGATCACAACCGAGGTAGGCATGCCCTGAGCTACCTCCTCGGCATGCGAGGGGCCGGAAAGCGTGGCCACATTTGAATTGTCTGCCTGCCTGATATTATCAGAAATCACCTCAGACATTCTCTGAAGCGTGCCGGTATCGATTCCCTTGGCCAGATTAACGAAAGTAACATCCTTCGCCAGGCCTGCAGCATCGAGCTGTTTGCTTACGGCTGCCACGGTGTGTGAGGGGACTGCCAGACATACTATCGATCTGCCCTCGACCGCTTCTACCAGATCATTATATATTTTGATCCTTTCCGGGATGATTATACCGGGCAGCTTGACACTATTCTGGCGGTTCTCCACCAGGTTTTCATAGTCCTCGGGGTTGAATTCCCAGATGGAGATATTGTTGCCGTTCATATTGAGAAGATTTGCGACAGCCACTCCCCAACTGCCGCCTCCGAGTACGGCTATATTAATCGGCATCTTTGCTCTTCCCTATTTTATTTTCCGTACCTGCCACAAGACGTCCGATATTCGACCTGTGAGCCAAAACCACCACCAAGGTTATTATGATAGACAACGCAACCAGCTCATCAGGTATGTGTAAATTTAAGATAAATCTTTCAAAGAGCACAAACAAGGTCAAAAACAGGGTTGCCAGGATTGATCCCAGCGAGACATAGCGGGTCGAGGCCAGAACAATTATAAACAAGCCAAAGGCCAGTCCGACTTCGAGTGGGAGGAGCGCAAGAAATCCTCCCGCCGCGGCCAGCACACCCTTACCGCCTTTTAGTCCGGCGAAGATCGTGAACATGTGTCCCAATACAACCGCAACGGTACATATAAGCTGAAGCTGCAAAAGGCTGAGCGGATCTGAGGGCTGAAAAATGCGGGGTACAATATAAACCGCCGCGAATCCCTTGGCCAGGTCCAGGAGTCCTACAAGCAGCGCCATCTTGATACCCGCAACGCGGTAAACATTGGTAGCTCCCGCGTTTTTCGAGCCGTAGTTGCGGACATCCACGCCCTTTAGTATACGCACAACGATAATCGCAAACGGTATCGAGCCAAGCACATAGGCAGATATTAATGCTAATAGTGAATTAAGCATAATTTATATTCCCCAAGCTCTTTTGCAGAAATATACATTCCGCGGCGAGTCAGCATCCGGCGGCTTTGTCGATAGGCACTCAAATACTTCTACTATATTAAGACTTGCGGATTTGACTGTTTTCTTTACCTCTGATGAGGTATAAGCGCGTTCCGGAACGGTAACTTCGGCAGCCTTGATAAGCTGATTTTTGGATTTAGAAAATGCCCTTATCGTGATTTCTGCAATTCGCTCTTTCGTGTCATAAACAGTGTCCCAGATCGAATAGAATCTGTCCGATTCTCGTACTACTCTCCAGTTATCCCAGTTCTTCCTGAATCCGTAATGTGTGTTCAGGTCGAATACTAAATCCCCGCTGCTTTTTAATCTGCTGCCCGCATTTGTTAAGATATTTCGCACGTCATTAATATGTATAAAATGATTAAGCGTGTCAAACAGGCATAAAATTAAATCAAAACTGCCATCGACTTCAAATGTTCTCAAATCAGCTTGAATAAATTTTACTTTACGGCTTGAGGCTTTCATCTTTTTTCGTGCGAGCTTCAGCATGCTTTCGGATGAGTCAATTGCGATGACATCTGCGCCCTGATTGGCCAATTCCAGAGCGGCCGAGCCGGTTCCGCAGGCAAGGTCGAGAATTTTCATGCCTCTGAAACTTTTGATTCCTAGGATGCTTTTGATATACGGAATCATCCGAATGCTGAATTCATCCAGTCCGAACTCGTCATAAACCAGAGCGATTGAGTTGTAAGGTATATCCGGGTTTATCATTTATCCGAGGTCTGGGTCTGTCTGGCATGACCGGCGGCATATTGGATCATCTCGAACATGGATGACACATCGAATTTGAGAGTATCCGTCTCTCTTCCCGCCTTCTGGTACCAGATGTAGACAAAACTTCTCAAAGTGGATTGCACCGGCTTGAAATCATACTCAGTGTCACGCAGGCGATCGAGGATGTAAGTGATGTTTTCCCTGAACTTCTCCGACTTCTC
>WJIM01000222.1 GCA_014730285.1 Candidatus Zixiibacteriota bacterium | reverse complement strand
ATATAGGCGATTGTACCGTAAACGCTCTGGACTTCGTTTTTGTAATCTGCATCTGTGTAAAGCGAGCCGAAATGAAGGACTCCCACGGAGTCACTGAATATATGGCCCGCTCAGCCGTCGAACATAGCCACCGTTACCGGCCCTCGCGACTTGAGATATTGATATCTCATTCCTCCGGAAAAAACCCATTGCATATTGGGCATCAGATTGAATCCGAGTGCGGGCTGGAAGAATGTGTGTTCGACTTCCAGGCTGTCCAGATCGTTGTTCTTATCCAGCCTAAGCTTGACATTGGCATTCAAAGCGACCTTATTCGTCAGATTCAAATTGCCTTTAAGTTCAAGATCGTGCTCGATAGTCGGCAGTGTTGTGACATTCTGATATTTCAAATCCTCGCGCTGGTAATAGAAGATGAATGTATTTTCGCCGACAGTTCCCAAACCTTCTTCGCGTCCGGATGCCTCGAAAAGGCCGCGGTAATTGGTGAAGGGATTGCTGGTTTTTTCCAAACGGTATTTGAATCCCAGGGAATACTTCAGGCCCTTGCGGTAGCGCACCTTGGCCTGCCCGATCAGACGATTGGTAGCATCATCGGCATCCTGTTCGGGATAATCATCACGCCGGATGCCTTCGTATCCGCCAAGTATGGATAAGGTGGTGCGTGGATTTAAACGCGCGATCAACTCCACGCTGGCATCTCCCCTGAGACGGTCCAGCGAAGAATAGCGCATGAAGCTGAAATCCACTTCTTCCCCGGGACGGTCCTCACGCCAGATTGGAAGCTCGACCATAATATCATCGGCCTGAGTTCTGGAAAGCGAAGTTCTCGCCAGAAGGCGCATAGTCTTATTCAGTATGGCGCTGAAATTAAACGTTCCTCCGTATGTATCCGAAACCAGGTTATTGAATTCACCTTCAATTATCTGGCTTTCTATTGTGGAGAGGTTGTTTTTGGAACGATGGTAAAAGGCCGATCCGCTCATTCTGTGCTTTCCGATCGGTGAACTGAACCTGACCTTATTGCCGATCTTCTCGGTTTCGGGGTAGCTGGAAAATATAACTTCTTCACCGGCATAAATCACGCGCGAATCGAACTCCTCGCCCGAACCTCCGTTTACCGGATGCTTGGCCTCATCATAGAAAATGCTCGGGACAGGGGCATTCGATTCGAACTTGCTGTAGATAAAATCATAGCTGATACCTATCGGCCCGGGACGTCCCTCGAGACCGAAATTGAACTGATTTACCGTACGGTCGACCTCGACTGTCTGCGAGGTCAGGTGACAGCTAAAGCAGTGTGTCGAGGCAACCCGCTGTTCGTTTCCTGAATCGTTCCAGAAACGATGAGCGGCTCTGACACGGAAGTCATTCTTTTCATCGACAAGAAATTCCACCTCGGATTTAATTCTGTGCCGGTCATAGTTGAAATCGAAACCGGGATCGAGATCCTCGTGTGTAAGCATCTTTCCACCCGCGCCTCCGCTCTCAACCATCTCGCGGGCATTGATATTATCAAGAAAATCTGTCTGAAGCTGCCGCCTGAATAGAAGATAGTCGACATTAACCTTAATCCGATTTCTGTATTTCATATCGAAGTCGGCGCTGATATTTTTGTTGTCATAATAATGACCGTTCAAATTCAGGAAATAATCCGCGCCGCGATTGAAAATATTGAATTTGGCCTCAGGGTAGGCATTATCATAAATATGCCTGAATTCACCCAGCTTCTTACCGTAATCCTCCCACGAATTATAATGGCCGCCCAGCCAGAGGCTGAAACGCGTTTCCGATCCATTTTCCTGGGCAAGAACTGCGGATGCCGTCAGGCTTGAGGCCAGGCAAAGGAACAACAGACTAATAACAATCTTTCTCATTTTTTTCACCTCCTACCTCGTTAACGCCTTGCCGCCGCCGGAAACAGACTGGGCGGGCAGATCGGATCCGTGGACAGCTGTATGGCACTGAGTACATTTAGTCAGAAAACCTTCCTTGAACCCGTCATGCGTGGAGCTGAAGAAACGTCCCGGCTGCTGTGGAGCTTCAAGGCTGTCCCCGGTGATACCCGGGATGGTTGCATGAAAATGCATTGAATGACAATTCAGGCACAAAGCCGGTTCGGTCTGTACCAGTAGATTGTTGGCAACAGCGCCGTGCGGTTCATGACAGATTCCGCAATCCTCGGTAACAGGCTCATGCTCGAAGATAAACGGTCCTTCGGTATGCGGATGGCATGAGATACAGCGCTGACGGCCTTCAGCCTGTACTGCGAACTGCATCTCATCACCGTGGACATTATGGCAGTCCAGACAACTCACAATGCCCTCGTTTAAGGGATGATGCGAGGGCATATAGAAAGATGCGCGCACATCCGTATGGCAGTCATAACAGAGCTCGGGCGGCTCTTTTGTCAGGGTCTGCCCGATTTTGGCATGACTCTGGTGACAGTCGGCGCAATGCATGCCCTCAGCGGCGTGGGGAGAAAAATCCCAGTTGGCGTATTTCGTGTCGCCGTGACAATTGAGGCAGGGATCACGGTCACCCATACCATCAAGCTTCGCCGGATTAATAATCGTCTCAGCGTTCATTTCCTCGGCATGCACGCTTCCCGGACCATGACAGGTCTCGCACAGCCTCTCCTTGTACTTTTCAATCTCTCCCAGAAGCACCCCGTGAGGCGTTTCCGAAAACTCCATGGTAACGTCCTCATGGCACATCATGCAGGTTTCCGTGCCGACATAAGCACGCTGGCCGTAATCATCATCCGCAATCCCGGATTGCGGCAATGACAGCCAGCCGGCCATGATAATCAGGAAACCGGCCAGGAAGAGCTTGCCCGTAAGAATCAGGCGCTTACTCATACCCTCGTTCCTCCATCTTTAATAATAAAATTATTATTATCTTTATTTAATGTGATAATATTAGCAGGAAATGAGATTGTGCGGATATATGACTGCTTGCCAACAGATCTAAAAGCCATCGTCTCCCCTCCGGCAAAAGATAACAAACCAATCCATCAAATACCATCCTTTTTTATCAAGCCGCGGGCATAAATAGGGATATTGTTCCCGATAGCATCCTCCGGACTCACCGCTTTGCCCCCAAGGCTCTGCCACAGATTCAATCCCAGCGCGCAGTCCATAACCATACCTATAAAGCAGCGAGAGGTTATCAGAGGATCGATATCATAAGTAATCCCGCGCTCCTTAAAGATCTGCAAGCGGCCGGCGGTGAATTCGATCAGATTACCGCGGATTTGGGCATATATCTTTCTGGCTTTGGAATGGCCTCGCAAGGCGGAGAATAATAACAGCCGATAGAGATCGTCATTTTTATTAAGGAATTCCAATAGAAACTGCGCCATCTCATGCAGGACTTTTTCCAGATCATCGATTTTGCTGAGGCGCTCGAACAATTCCCGATACTCCATTCGATGCACCAGCGACTCCAGCACCTTGTCATAAACATCAGCCTTGGAATCGAAATGCTTGTAAAGGGCGGCGTCGGTCACACCGCATGCTGATGCTATCTGCTTTACGGACACTTTGTCATAACCATATTTGCTAAAGAGGGCTGTTGCCTCTTTTATGATCTGATTCTTCCTGTCTTCTGCCATCTCACCATCTGTATCGTAAGTTAACGCTTACTAACTTAGTGAAAATAGTAGCAAAGTCAAGTATTTTTTGGAGGAAATTGCGGTGTAATTTTATGGTTATTAATGACTTAGAAATTAGACGAGTCTATTAGCAATTAGGATTATTGTGGTATTGTTTGTAATGTGAAAGAAAAGCCTACCCAGATAAGTCAATATGGCGCAGGGTCACACCTCCCGATTCCATCGGCAGCCAAGACCCTGCACAACGAATTTATCTATTTTACCTACTTCTTTTCTTCCGAGTTACTCTCCTCATCGGAATCGGACTCTTCTTTATGCTCATCCTCGTGAAGGCCCTCGGTCTGAGCCTCGGATATCTCCTCGCGGATATCCTCCTTTTTGGATTTGACAACTTCATGGTACCAGTTGGGATGATGGTGTTTGGCCCAGGTTTTGGTAACATAGCCATCGATCAACACACGCCAGGTACCGGGATTGGCAATTGTTCCGAGATAAGCGTGCGCCAGCACTCCGGCAATGAGAATAAATGCCACTAAATTGTGAATGGTCGAAAGTAAGCATATAGTTGAAAGCTGAAATTGGTATTTGATAATCAGGAGAATGCCGCTGATGATAATCAGCAGTCCGAAAATAGTGGTGAACCAGTAGAACATCTTCTGCCCGGCATTAAACCGTCCCGCCGGAACCTCGCCCTTGGCGCCCAGGTATCCACCCGACATTTTCATCCAGACCCTGTCATAAGCTTTGAAAATGGCATCTTTCGACCAAAGCCCCATGCCCATCAAAGTCGTAACCGTAAAGACGATTCCCATCCAGATATGCACATCCAGCATTTGTTCCGGAGAGGCAAACAGCAGATTTTGCCAGCTATCCCAGTTAAAGGCCATAATCAAACCGGTTAAGGCAAGAAATCCAAATGAAATCAGACGGAATAGATGAACGCCTCTTTCCAGAAATGAGAAACGTTTGACTTCCCCGGAGCCGTAGACAAACGGAATCCGCTTGGGACCGAAACGGTGGTAGTGCAGGGTTACCATAAAAACCACGAATATAATAAGGAAGCTCACTATCGGGCTGAGAATTTTCTGATGAAAAGCATTTATCTCGAATACAATGGGATTGCATCCTAATCCCTTGCCCATTGTGGCCATAACCGGCTGACCGGTTGTATCAAACGGATCCTCAATCAACTGGCCTTTGAAGAAATGTGCCCCGGGAGCATGACAGTCCTTGCAACCATGATACCCAAGAGCCAGACGGGCGGGTGCGGTGTTGTGATGAATCTCATACTTGAAAACAGTCTGGAAATTATGATCATCCAGAACGGCGACCTTGCCGCTTTCATCAAATCCATAAACCTTATTGCCTTTTAGATATACGGGTTTGACCTGATCAAAGCGCTTGTTACCGGCCAGAGATTCCGTAAACGCATCCAGGCCCGCTTTGATTTCGGCAATGGTATTGACCTCAGGCTCGCCGTCATCATTATCATCCTCAACCTGATCGGAATAAAGATCCCAGGCGGCTTCATGCTCATCCATAAACAGTATATAAATAAAACCGTCTGAATCGATATTTCCCCAGAATACACCCAGCATATCATTTGAAGAGACAATATCCTGATTTTCTTTGCGATGATAATTCGGTTCCCATTTCGCTCTGTCGCCAATCGATTCGGCTGAATCAGGCACAATGAAGGCTTCCAAATCTCCGCTGGAAACGTCATAGCCCTGCATTGCCGCTCTTCCGAGCTCGGGTATATGGCAGGATTCGCATGTAATTCGGCGCAGATGCGAAGGTCTTACGGTTATATGCTGCGGAATTATGGCGCCCAGAAAACCGGCGTCATGGCATTCCTTGCAATCTGTCATTGTATGTGCGATGTGTCCTTCGGCCTCGGTGCGATCGGCCGCTCCCATTGCGAATTGATGGTCTAATCCCGAGGGATGGCAGGCGGCACAGCTTACACCCTGCTGATTGTGTATATCGGGATTGAAAATGTCATTCCAGGAAAATCCTCTCTTTCGGGCATCGGATGAGCCATGACAAAACATACAATTATCATCCGGTGGCGGCCAGGAGGGATCAATGCTTATACTGCCGTCGGCATTGAAATACTTCGTATTGTAAGTTATCTTGGGTTCATCGCCATATCGAACCATCCCGTCGACCACACCGTATCTTGAACCGGCCACTACGGCCCACTGGTAATTGCGATACTCGAGCTGCTCAACTCTTCCGGTGAAATTGTAGCCTTCCAGATGACAGATAAAGCAGTCGGCCTCGACCACACCGCTTTTATCCCAATCGCTCTTGTAGTAATCGCCGTCTAAGGATTCTTTCAACTCGGGATTTTCCGCAAGGTGCTCATCATAGCGGTTGCCCTCACGGTCGTACTCCATCCCTCCCCCGCCGGCGTGGCATGCTCCGCAGGATGGCTGCACTCCTATTTCAGAATCGCCAATAAAGTCGTAGGGCGTTAAATCGATTTCATCAGGATGATCGTTTTCCTTTTTGGCAAGCTGCCGAAAAGAAGGAGGCGACCACCCTCCCATCATCCGGGGAGACAGAAGCCAGGGCTTCCCCTGTGATATCCCGAATGTATCCGAGATAACATCCCAACCATGCTGAAAATGATAACCCGAGGTAATAATATCGTAATCATGACACAGTCCGCAGGTGACCTTGGTGCTGAAAGGCTGGTCGGCATTATCACCGGTGATCGGATTGATCTCATTAAAATCCTTATCATAGAGAAAAATATTCGGATGACTTGCAGTCAAAAAGGAACAGACCACAAACAGCCATCCGATAGTAAAAAATACAATCAGCGGTTTTCCGGTAAGTTTATTTTTCGAAGTCATCGGGAGCATCCCCTATTTTAAACGTTTCTGCCACCATAAATCAGCTTTTGATAGTCCCATACGAAAGCTAAAAGCTTTACTGCCGACAAAGCTGCTTCAATTTATTTATATACGATATTAATTTTTGCTTTAGTATATAAAAAGATCAAAAAGTGGTCCATAATCTTACAGGATCAATCGGAAATAGAAATCGATCACCGGAAACCTAATGTCTATCTGTAACCGAAGATTTCAGCATAAATAATCAGTATAATCAGCGAAATTCCGAGGATAAGTGCGATTGTTCCAAACAGCTTTAAGCCCCTGGTTACCACGGGAGGAAGCGGTTCCACCATATGGTGTTTGATTCGGCGGGATTCCATCAATTCCTTGTATTCACGCGGGCGGTCGTTTTTCAATTCTTCTACGGGAACACGTCCGGTGAAGATAACTGTATCCATGGGGAACTTATCCGGTCTGAAATGAGAGTTGAAGAAGTGCACGGTGAAAATAAAGGCCACTGCCAGAAGCGCCTCATCGGAATGAATAATAGTAGCGACATTGATAATCCATCCCGGCAGGAAGAGTGTGAAGAATTCAGGGAACCAGAGCATCAAACCTGTAGAACCGATGACTGCAACACCCCAGAATACGGCAAAGTAATCGAATTTCTCCCAGTAAGTCCAGCGGCCGTATTTCGGGCGCGGTCCGGCGCCGATAAACCATTTTAATGTGGCAAGAAATTCTCTGCCATCCCTGCGGTTAAACATCATCGATTCCGGCCCGAAGATCATGCTTCGCCATGATTTCTTTCCCTGAAATTTGGACTTTATGAGATTGTATATATGCAGACCGAATACTGCAATCAGTATGATAGCGCAGATTCGGTGAATATATCCGGTCGATTCAAAGCCGCCCATTGCTTCCGATAGAAACTGCGCCCATCCAAGATAGGAAAATTTGAGTGTCATACCGGTTATGGCAAGGCCCAGGAAGCTGATTATTATGAAAATGTGCATAACACTGTGCATTGTGCTGAAGCGCCTGACCTGCATACGCCCCCCATAAGCCCTGCGCATAGCCTTGTGCTCCTTCATCAACTGGAATGACTTAGGCAGCCACAACAGAGTGTGCGTGCCGGCGAGGGTGAGAGTAACAACCAGAAGCGTTGTCATAAACCAGAAGGTATAGAAGAGCACAGGATATTTGGTTTTGTCGTGATGCGTCGCATGTGTAAGGTAGCCTGCGAATTGACGGTGTGATCCGGGATGGCATTGCCCGCAGGTCTCCACGATATTCTGCCTTGAAAGGCTGGAGTTGGGATTATCAGGAGGCAAAATCTCATGTGCTGCATGACAGTCATAACATTTGGCGGC
This sequence comes from Candidatus Zixiibacteriota bacterium, assembly GCA_014730285.1. GTDB lineage: Bacteria > Zixibacteria > MSB-5A5 > JAABVY01 > JAABVY01 > JAABVY01. The sequence goes on along the minus strand of WJIM01000222.1, from coordinate 4,572 downwards.
GGCCGTATAGCCGAGCTTGGAGACCTTGCCGTGGAATGTATCGAAATACGATTCGGTCACATCCTCATGACACTGGCCGCAATGAGTCATCATTTCGAGCTTAAAATCATCTTTATCCGCTCTGATTATGGTATGCGATTTATGGCAATCATCACATACCGGAAGGCGTTCCTCGCTGTCGGAGATATTTGGCGAGTGAATACTCTGGGCAAATTTTTCGTAGATCCCATTATGGCATTCAGCACAGGTGTGAGGTATATTCTCCTTATGAACGCTGGAGGCCGTATCGGTCTTGGGAAGAACATGATGTGCCGTATGGCAGTCGGTACACATAGCCGTTACTACCAGCCCGCTTTCCAGAAGCCCTTTGCCGTGTATACCCATCGTATACTCGGCCACAACATCCCTGTCTTCCTCGGCATTCCTTACCGCAGCGACCTCTCCGGCCCGATGGCATTCGGCACAGAGGCGCGGGACGTTGGTGGGGAAAGTCGGCGACTCGGGATTGCGGCGAGCCAGGGTATTATGCTCGCCATGGCAATCGTTACAGCCGGGCGCATCCGGATCGCCTCTATCAAAAAGCTTCCCGTGAGTACTGGTGCCGTAAGTCTGCATAACCTCGGCATGGCAGATCGAGCAGTCGACTTGTGATGTAACCGTTGCACAGGGACGTTTGCCATGTTCCGGACTCAAACCTGTATGACATTGCGCGCAGGTTACCTGCCGGTGGATGGAATGCTCATACTCATCCAGTTCTACATACATCGAAACAGTATCCCCATCTTTCATGCCAACCAGTTCGGGATTACCATGACATTCCATGCAGTCTTTATTGGATATGCCCTCCTCGTAAAAGACCTGGCGAATCTGGTGAGGGGGATGGCAGTCAATACAGACCGGAACCCTGTCAGGCTGCTTCTTCCACAGTTCACCGCGGATAACCTTGGTATGCACTTTCTCGATTTGACCGTGACAAATTTTGCAGGTACTGGCGACATTTGACCGATGTATTGTGGATTTTGGGTTGTTATGATTGAAAACCGAATGCGCAGTATGGCAGTCGGTGCATACGGCGGTAACCATCAAGCCCTGCTGATATAAACCCACACCATGAATAGATTGCGAATAATGCGTTATAATGCTGTCTTCGGGAATATCGTATGTCTGGGTTACTTCGGTACCTTCCTTGTGGCAGAAACCGCACATATACGGAATATTGAATTTAAATGTCTTTGAATTTTCATTGCTGGAGGACAAAATATCATGAGATCCGTGGCAACTTGCACACCTTGGAGCCAGTCGCGCACCCTCTTCCACAAGCTGTCCGTGCAAACTGGCGCCATATACTTCGGCCACATCATCATGACAAAAGCTGCAATCTACTCTCTCAAGCTCATCTTCATGCGGTATCTCAGCATCATAAAGATCCTGATGGCAGTCTACGCATTCAAAACCACCGTGGATCGAATTCATATAAGTTTCGCGGTCTACATAAACAGACTTCTCCTGGCCGTGGACCTCACCGGTTAGATCCGGATCCTCATGGCACATCATACAATCATCGATTTCCTGAGCAGTAATAATAGAGCCTGAAATGATCGCCGCAAATATGAGGATCAGGAGAATGACAAATCTATTTGTAGAAGCAAGCAACACTCAACCCCAAATCAGAATAATCTTTACTGATCTCTAAAAGATTGGATTTCATTTTAATTATATACGCGAATAATAGCAAGAATAATGTCACTCTTTTCACATATTTGGATTCGCAAAACACATCTAAAAGATATAGACTAATTAAATATATGGATATAAAACTATTTTTCTATTTGTATATGATTTATAGACTAACTTAAATAATCGGACCCATTTGTCTTTCCTTGTAAAAAAGTAAACATTAAGATTGCTTTTTGTAAAGCGGGCTGTTATTATAATATCAAATCAAAGGATGTTTAAAGGGGTGGGCTTTGAGATTTCGATACGAGCATCCGTTCAATTGAGAGGAAACACCTTGAAAAAGACAGCCGATATTGAAAAAATTTTAATGAATTGACATAAAGTTTATCGTTTTAATAAGATATATCGTATCATAGTAAATAAAACATTATTAAAGGATTGGGAGATTATTTGGGACCAAAGCTACTATCAAAGCATTTAACAGGGGCGGCGATCTTAATTCCACTCTTAATCTTCTCAATATCTTACGGTAAGTATGCCGATAAAGACAAGATCATGGAAGAGAACGAGACCTGTCTGCTCTGTCATGACGGTCAGGCCGAGACTCTTCACGGCACCCCCCATCAGCTTTTATCCGAGGATGACATATCCTCGCCAATTATGGTAAGCTGCACCGGGTGCCATACCGAATGGGAAGATCATGTGGACGATCCTGCCGCGGATAACATTGTAACCGGGCCCGAGCTTGGTTCGCTGGAACAGGCGCAAAACTGTGCGCAGTGCCATCAAACGCCGCATCAGGCCGCGATGGCTACCACCGATCCGCACGGAAGAGGCGGTTACAATTGCAGTTCATGTCATACCATGCATTCGAATCAGAATCGTTTTCTGGTGAAAGACGACAGGGATAACTACTGTCTCGAATGCCATAATGTAGTCGAGGCTCAGTTCAAAAGCAGATCGGCTCATCCGCTCGAGTCGGGCAATATCCGCTGCACCGACTGCCATGAATTCGGTAATGTCGCAGATCATCTGCAAGCCCGGGGTCTGGACTGGACCTGCCAGGAATGTCACTCGGATTTGGCCGGACCGTTTATCTATGAACATCCGGTTGTGTATGAACATCTGGTCGATGGATCGGGCTGCAGCGAATGTCACAGTCCGCACGGTTCACCGAATGACCGGCTTTTGAAACAGCCCGGGGACGGTACCTGCCGTCAATGCCATATGGTGCCACCCGGACACAGGATTGCACACGGCGGGCTCGGATCGAGACATGCATGTATCGACTGCCACAGCGAGATACACGGCTCCAACAGCAACAGGCTCTTCCTCGATCCCGACCTTGGTATGAAAAATGTCGTTAACTGTTATGCCTCCGGCTGCCACAGCCTGGATAGATGAGGAGGATTGAATGAGAAAAATATTGATATTCGCAGTCGTTCTTCTTCTTCCATCTCTGGCTCTGGGAGGATCGGGAGGAGGGGATTTCTCGATCAGCTATCTCTTTCTCGATGAGGAGGGCAATCAGTCGGTTCAGCATTCAAGCTTCAACCTTTACGAGGGAGCGGGCCTCTCAATCGAGGATTTCCGGTATACCCTCGACAACGGCTTAAGCTTCAACGCCGATATGAAAAACATCATTCTGAATAACCGCAATCTCAGATTCGGATTCGGCAAATCGGGTCTTTTTGGGCTTCGGCTCTCTCATAATCAATACAGGCGCATTTATAATTTCGACGGCTCCAGCTTTATCAGGCGCCATACCAATCAGGGCAAGCTCTGGCTCTACCCGCATCAAAACCTTAAGCTCTGGGGCGGGGGAAGCTATATCGGAAGGTCGGGCTCTATGACCGATCTTTTCGATCCAGATCCGGGCGCGCTTTCCACCGTTGTCGATTATGATCAGGTTGAATACAAAGGCGGTTTTCAACTCAACTACGAGGGCGGCTTGGTGCGCGGTGAATTCCGCGGTGTGGATTTCAGCGATAATGAAAACGAGGAACGCGATCAAACCCGCAGTGAGGTGCGCTTCGACGGCCTTTTGCCAGTGCCCAATTACGAATGGATCGTACTCTCAGGTGGGTTCAGGCACTTCCAAACGCAGTACGATGTATCGGAGTTCCAGATCAGCTCTAATCGCGGATGGGGCGGTTTTCGAGCCAACCTGCCGCGTCATTTCCAACTGCGCTACAATTTTATTTTCGACCGTACAAGCTCCGACAGTGATTATGTGGCCACCGACAATATCACCAATACCGCCTACCTCAGCCATGTCTGGCCGCAGTTTGCGATGCTCACGGTCGGATATCAGCATGGCATCAATGATGATTTCGAGGATGAGATCAAATCCAACTCTTTCTATGCATCGGGATGGATTCGGCCCGCAGACGGTCTGGAAATTCGCGGAGAATTTGGTTTGACCGATGAAGAGGTCAAAGAGGGCACGCGTCTGATAGGAGATGAGTCCCGCAGCCGTCATAAATTCCGCCTGAAATATAATTCAGACGAATACGGCGCAATCGCCCTGAAATATGAGAACAAAATTCGGGAAAACGATCAGCTCGGTACTGAGATCGATTTTATAAGTTACGGCGCAGATTACAGCGTAGCGGTTTCCAAATACGGTACGCTGAGCGCGGGATATATTATCTCGACCGGTGATTACGACAATCTGGAAGAGAAGTTCGAATTCACCGACCATACTCTGTTCGGACATATTCAGGCTACTGAATATAAGGGTATTCTGGCTGGTTTCGGACTGACCTACTACCGCAGCAAGCGCGATTTGGATGTGGAGAGTTTCATACTCAGATTCGACGCCGCTTATGAGTTCTATGAAGGCTATACGTTTAAGGCCGAATACAATGTCCAGAACTTCGATGATTTCCTGGT
>WJIM01000221.1 GCA_014730285.1 Candidatus Zixiibacteriota bacterium | reverse complement strand
TCCTGGCGGCATGAAGCTTTGCTGATTAACACGCCCATAGCATTCCTTGGATCCGGCCATTGACGGATTTGGGCGTGCCACCCTTGATATAACAGACCACACATCCAAAACTTGCCAAATTAAATAAAACCTATTAGATTGGCTGGCATGAAGCTGGGTATAATTGCAAATATAAACCGTCCGCATGCCAAATCGGTTGTTGAGCGGGTGGTTAAATGGTGCCATGAGAATAAACAGGATTTCTTTCTGGCCGAAGATTTGAGCGGCATATCCGCACAGGCGCTTCCGCTTCTCCCACGCGAGGAGCTTCCCAAAAAATGCAACTATATCATCTCTATGGGCGGGGACGGCACAATGCTGGCATCAGCGCGTCTGGTAGGGACTGCCGAGGTGCCGATACTGGGAATCAATATCGGCAGTCTGGGCTTTCTGACCGAGCAGACCCCGCAGGATTTGGAGCTGAGCCTGAAACGTCTCCAGAACGGAAATTTCAAGCTGGAAAAACGTATTATCCTGGAGGCCACATGTGAGCGCCAGAAATTCTATGCCCTCAATGATTTCGTGATAGACAAGGGCAGTATTTCCCGCATGATCTCGCTCAGCCTTTCGGCCAACGGCGATTATATCTGCTCCTACAATGCTGACGGCTTGATAATTGCCAGCCCAACAGGTTCGACGGCCTATTCGCTGGCCGTGGGCGGGCCAATACTAAATCCAAAGATGCAGGCAATGATCGCCTCGCCAATTGCGCCGCATTCACTGGCTTCACGGCCGTTGATATTTCCAGCCGATGATCTTCTGGATATCAAGATAGAATTCAGCCATGAGTATGCTATTCTGACCGCCGACGGCCAGGTCGATACAAAGCTTCCCACCGGAACCACGGTCACTGTCCGTGTAGCCGACCATTCGGTGCGGCTGATTCGTTTTCCCGAGAATTCCTTTTATTCTGTGCTTCGCTCCAAACTGCACTGGGGAGTCCTTCCAAAAAGATCAGATGAGTAGAAGAAAATATAAACGATTTTTCCCGCCGATTGTTAATATATTGAGTATAATATATGGGTATGTGAGCTTTTAAACCAATTGGACATCGGACCATATGTTAGCTGATGATAAATTCAAGTGTCTTCTCAAGCGGCTGTCCTTTGCAGTACTAATACTGCTTCTATTTTCGACCTCCGAACTTTTTTCACAAGCCAGGCTGATTGTCAAGCTTAAGCCGGAAACAGTGTCGTTATCGGCGAGCTGGCAGAATAGTGTCAGCGATCTGTCGAATAAATATGCGGCAGAGGTTGAACCTATCTTCGGCGAGAAGCCAAATTCGATTTCCCAGGGCAAGGACGATTTTGACCGCTCGCGCTACCTGACATTGACCATCCCCGATTCATCGCAGGTAGATCAGGTTCTGGGTGAGCTGAATTCGAATGAGGCGGTGGAATATGCCGAGATCGACTATATGATGGAATTGTATGATGTGCCCAACGATTCGCTCTTTCATCTGCAATGGCATCATCAGAATACAGGTCAGCAGTATCTGGGAATCGAGAGAATCCCGGGTCTTCAAAACGATACAGTCGCTATCAGATCAGGCACTCCGGGCGCGGATGTAAAGACGGTTGAAGCCCGTGATAAAGAGGGCAATCGTGTCAAACCGCTTTTAGTCATAATTGATACCGGCCTTGATACCGATCATCCCGATATAGCCGACAACCTCTGGATTAATCCCAACGAGATTCCCAATAACGGTATCGATGACGACCATAACGGTTATATAGATGATGTCAACGGCTGGGATTTTTCCGGCGATACGATACAGTTTTTTAACCTGACCGGGGATAACGATCCCACCGACGGCATGGGGCACGGTACTCATGTAGCGGGCTGCGCCGCGGCTGTGACCGATAATGGGATTGGCGTGGCGGGTGTAGCCTCGCATACCGATCTGATGGGCCTCAAGATTTTTCCCAATGCCTTCGTTTCGATCAGCATCAAAGCTATAATGTATGCCGCGGATATGGGCGCTGATGTTATCAATATGAGCTGGGGCAACTACTATCAGTCGAAGGCGCTGCGTGAAATTTTGCAATATGCCAGATCGCGCAATGTGCTCCCGATTGCGGCAATCGGCAACTTGGGAGATTCAACCCGGTCATTTCCGGCATCATACCCCGAGACTATGGCTATAGGCGGAACGAATTCCGATGATGAGGTGACTGACTTCTCATCGTACGGCTCCTGGATCGATATGTGTGCGCCGGCTCAGGATATCCTCTCGCTTCGCTCCGACACGCTCGATATGTATGCTGAAAACGGCGAGCCGGAGGTCAGGATTGTGGACAGCATTTATTACCTGGCCGACGGCACTTCGATGGCTGCGCCTATCGTAGCGGGGGCGGCGGCGGAAATTCTTTCTTATTCGCCGGGCATATCGTCGGACAGCCTGAGAAAGATTTTGACCCTGTCCGCAGATGATTATATCGATCCGTACGGGGAAGGGGAGAACCTTCCCGGTTTCGATGTCTTCAGCGGATGGGGACGGCTCAATCTTGCGGCTGCTCTTGATCTGGTGGAGGGGCGGCTGGCGAAGATTGATTTTCCACAGCAGAATTCTCTTCTTGAGGGCGAAGCGGTTATAAGCGGAACGGCATTTTCGGAATTCGGCGATGATTTCAGGATTTATGTTGCTCCCGATAACGACACTCTCAATCAAACCCTGATAGCGAGTGGAAATGCCGATCTTATGCATGAGCAGATTGGAAGCTATGACAGCTGGAGCGAGTCGGGATTCTATCGCTTTTCTCTTGAGGTTGGAGCCAACATTTATCAGCGCTGGGTATATTACACATCAGAGCCTGAGATAGAAATCAAATCGCCTCTGGCCGGAGATACGGTTAAAGGTATAATTGAATTCAGGGGCACTGTGGTTTCTCCCGGATTTGCTGAATGCCGGATTTACAAAAGTCCTGTCGGAGAGCCCTTGCAAAGAGAAGAAATAATTTTTGCCTCCGGTTATGTAGCAGACTCCATTATTGGCAGTTATTCCTTAAGCCGGGTGACGGAGGGGGAATATTTATTCGAGGTTGTAATGACCACCGAAGAGGGAGAATACAGTGAGGAATTGAATCTTTTTGTCTCCAACGGTTTTGCTCAGGGGTTTCCCGCTTCGGGAAAGGGGCTTTTGAATTATGCTCCGGCAGTTTACGATCTGGACGGCAACGGCCGTCTGGAGACAGTGGCAACCTCAAGAGCAGGAGTCGGCGCTTATAATCATCTGGGCAGATATGTACCCGGTATATGGCGCACAATAACCGAGTATGATGCCTTCGGGCCGCCGGCAGTCTATGATATTAATAACGACGGTTTCGGAGAGGTCGCTTTCGTTACTCCCGGCAAGCTGCATCTGTTGAGCCATGACGGCTATCCCATGCCCGGCTTTCCAAAAGATGTGCCGGTTGAGGGCGGGCAGAACGGTTATCCTGCCGTATATTTTGCAGATATGGATGATGATAGTTACCATGAGATTATCTTCGTAAGCATGGAGGGCGAGATTTTCGCTTACCGTCATGACGGCACTTCCTATTTTGCCAGCTTAGACGGTTTCTTTGCCGAGGTGCCGGGAAATATGAGGGAGCATGTACCGTTCGTGTTCGTGGATGATTTCAACCTTAACGGTCGGAAAGAAATGATTGTGGTGATGCGCAATTCGATTTCGATTTTCAATACTCATAACGGAATCGAACCGGATTGGCTGCCCGATTCGGAGATTTCAGATTTGACCGGAATCAGCGGAGCTTGCATGGCTGACTTCGACGGCGATTCACTTCTTGAGCTGGGAGTTGTGGGACGCGAAGCTGGAAGTGAACAGATTTATGTGGCCATGATGGAACCGGACGGGACATATCTGGAGGCTTTCCCAAAATATCTGGACAGAATCAATTATCTGATAAACTACCCCGCTGTGGCCGATCTGGATGTTGACGGCAAGGCCGAGATCGCCTTTACAATCTCGCCGCCGATTGATGTTGCCGAGGTATGGATCGTGCGTTCGGACGGTTCCACTGTTAGCAGCGTCGGTTCAGGCGAAGACAATCCGTTTGCATCATTCCCGGGCACGATGGGGCCGCCTGGTTTTGCCGATGTTGATGGGGATGGATTTCTTGATCTGCTGGTACGGCAGGGGAATTTCTTTCCGGGCCGCGTGAACGAGGCTGTTTACGCTTTCGATCAGGCCGGGCAGATTTTGCCGGGATGGCCTGTGTATACTTTTTCCGATCCGAATATCGTAATTTATCGTTTGCATATGCCAACCATAACTAATCTGGGCAACGATGACGATGAAAATTTCGCCGATCTTCTGATTACCGCCGATGATTCCTCGGTGTATGCCTGGGAGCTTCCGGTTGAGTATGATGAGATGGAAGTTGCCTGGGGGCATTTTTTGCACGACAGTCGCCATTCGGGCATACTTCCGCCAACCTTCGATAAGGAACCGCCTGAGGTAACAGACAGCGCACAAAATCCGCCCCAGCCGGCAGGATTCTTCCTGGCGCAGAATTATCCCAATCCGTTTAATGCCTCCACTCAGATTCAATTCCGTTTGATCAGGAGCAGCCGGGTGACTCTGGATATATACAATCTTCTGGGACAAAAAGTCCGGACCATGGTTGACGAGCCCTTCAGTGTGGGAGAACACAAAATAGTATGGAACGGCCGCGACGATTCCGGTGATGAGGTCGCCAGCGGCGTATATTTCTATCGTTTGAAAACGAATTTCGGTACCGTGTCGCGCAAGATGATAATGCTGAAATAGGATTTTGTAGGTGATTGATACTAATTCAAAAATATTCAGTCTGCTGTTGGCTTTGCTTTTGTTGACATTGCTGCCGGTTAAAGCTGATGCCGACAGCTTCGATCAGGCCGAGGATATTCTGAAACTGCAAAGCAGCAGCCTCTGGCGCGGTGTGAATAATCTTGTGATAGAGAACGGTTTGATATACGCATTGCATAAATCGGGCTTTGCGGTATATAAGCCCGATCCGGGATTTCTGGATCTGGATACGCTTGCTATGGTGCCGCTGGAGCATGAATATGAAAACAGCTTTAAGCTCTTTAACGAGTATATGCTATATAATTATTCCGGCGAAATCGGTTTTGTCTTTGTGAAAAATCCCGAGAATTCGTATGCGGTAGCTGAAAGCAATCTTGGGACGTCGTTTCTTGATGCCGATTACGAATCGCTTTATCTGTATCTGGCCTGCGGTTTTGATGGTGTGCAGGTGTACAGTCTTTATGGCCGTGATAGTCCAGTGCTTGTGGCAAAACGTATGCATCCTGCACATACTGTGGCGGTATGGTTGTATGATGACTACCTTTATGCCATAGATGATTATAATGGTATTTTTATATATGATATTTCCATTAGCCGCAGATCTCCAGCGTTTATCGGCAAGAAGCTTTTCGAGGATCAGCTTGTGGACATGGTTACGATCGGAGAGACAGCATACTGCGCCAATACCGACGGCGGGCTGGTGCTTCTGGATATGAGTGATCCGGTCGATCCGCAGTTTATCAGGAGATTCGAGACCGAGACCGAAATAAAAAAGGTTGAGGTTTCGGGCGGATATGTTTTCGCTTCTGATGCATTCGGCAATTACGAAGTCTATCATCCCGACAGCATAGAACAGGTGACATACCTCGACAGGCTGACACTTCGCACAGCCCCGCAGATAGTCGAAGATATATCTGGTAAATTTCTGGCCGCGGTCGATACGGGTGCTGCGGCCGGGATATATCGTCTGGGGGATGACTGGGAAAGGCGCGAGTTGATTCGAATCGGTGATGTAGATAGGCTTAAGGATTTTACGGTTTACAATGATATGGCATTTATAGCCTCGGGCGAAGACGATTTGATAAGGATGGATATAAGTTCGGATAAGACCGCTGTATTAGACGGTTATTATCCGGCACGTGTCGATCTTATGCAGAGGTACGACAACCTGCTTTTTATGGCGGATAACAATAATTATCAGCTCTGGGTTAGCCAAATAAATGCCTCTCGAAATATTTCTACTGAAAACCTGATTCCATTCGAAAACAAAGCTGTCGCATTAGCAGCGGGACAGGGCTCTGATGCAAGCGTCAACGTTGCTCTTTACACTGAAGATAAGATTTATCTGCATAATATTGACAATGAGAACTTACGGATAAATTCATCTGTCGAGATCGATGATCTGGAAAATATGAGCGCTGGAATGATCTATGCAGATTATCTTTATGCCGTATCGGATAGTATGCTGTCGGTTTATGATATCAGTAATCCCTCTATGCCGTTTTTTTCATGGGAATACCAATGGCCGGGCATGATAAAATGGATGCAGGTTTCAGACTTCAAACTATTCACTGCAGGTAATTTTGGCCTGATGAAGAATCATATTCATGGAGGGCAGCCTGGGGATTCAATAAATTCGTTTGCTTATGAGGGATGCATAGAACATTTCATATTAGATAATGATTATGCCTACTGCGCCGCCGGTGAGGACGGGCTGTTGGCATTTGATCTTAAGATGGGAGCCAGTATATGGCTGATGGATAACATTGAAACTCCCGGATTTGCGAACAGAGTAGAATTGATTGACAGCGCTCTTTTCGTTAACGACAGCTATGGATTCCTGAAATATTATGTCAGCCGAACAGGCGAATTTCCAGACCCTGAACCGGTCTCTGTGCCGCGTCGATTCGAGCTTTCCCAGAATTATCCAAATCCGTTTAACCAGTCGACTCTGATCAAGGTAAATATCCCGGCATCTGCGAAAGAGATGCGTCTGGAAATCGAGATTTTCAACGGCCTTGGACAGAAAGTCCGGACGCTTGCCAGTGAAAGCGTTAATCCGGGACAAAGGGTATATCGCTGGAATGGATGCGATGATAACGGTGATGAGCTTGCCAGCGGGATATACTTCTACCGCTGCCGTCTGGGAGGTATCGAAGAATCCCGCAAAATGCTGCTTCTGAAATAGATATCGAACCCGCAGTGGTGAAGAACGTAGAATAATTTATAACATCGTAAACTAATTGACATACCCCAAGAACTTTTCTAAGTTGATACAAACGGGAGGGTATAATGAAAAAGCTGTTTATTATTTTCTTTGGAGTTGTGCTTCTGATCTCGGTAAATCTGTTTGCCGGAGATAAAGCCGGAGAGGTTATCGACGACAGTGTATACCATGATTTGACTTTTGACTTTACAGTGGAATTAGCCGATGGCTGGAAGGTTGCCAAGATCAAGGATGCTGATGATATCTATCGCGTAGCGATATCCAAGAAAAGTCCGGTAATCCCGCCCAAGTATACCGAAAACCCGCATCTTTTCACACAGCCAAAGCTTACGATTATGGCCGATACCACAACAGTCTCGCTGGACAGCCTGGAAGCCCTGATAAAGGCTCGTGAGGGCAAAGTGGATATTGCCAAACAGGCTATAAAGGATTTCGGTCTTCTGACATATTCTGAATACCAGCCGGAATTCAGTCCCTCGATCCGTATTAAATATAAGGATTTTGAGGGCCTGATTTTGCCTACCCGCAAACGTATGAGCCAGACCGATTTCAGGCGCGGCACGATATATTTTCTCCGTAATGATGAGATGACTCTGATTGCCGAGGCGGTGGCAGAGCTGGAAAGATTCGGCTTCAACGACCGTGAGTTCTCGGAGATGGTGCGTTCGATCAGGGTTGGAAAAGAGGAGGCTGTACAGGACGATTCGGTTAAGGTTATAAAGAAGGAAGAAAAAAAGATTGAAGAGAAGGAATAAATTTTGTTTGACAGCCAACTGTCAACAGCATAGAATGTTAGAAAACTTAACGGGGTGAGGCTATGTGGTTAGTTAGATTATTCTTTATTATTATAGCTATTGCGATTCTGGTTGGCTTTATTCTCTACAATCCCGATGAGCCGGTCAATCTGCATTTTCCCTGGGGGGATTATTATAATGTACAGCTTATCTTTGTATGTGCAGTGGCCTTTATTATCGGGATGTTCGTAACATTCATTTATTCCGTATTTTATTATCTGAAAATAGCGGGCGATATTCGTGAAAAGAACAGGCAGATCAGAAACCTCGAGGTTGAACTTGCCGCTCTGCGCAACAGATCGCTGGAGGATCTGGAGGAGCAGACGCCTGAAGAAAAAGAGCAGGAGGAATAGATTTTGCTCGACATATTGGTATGGATACTGATTATAGCTGTACTGGCTCTGATAGGGATTATCTTCTATCTTTATAAAAGCGCCCCCAAGGTGCAGCTCACCCCGCATGAAACTTATCTGGAAGCATTAAAGGCGCTTCTGAATAACGATAAGGCCAAGGCCTTTCTGAGGCTTCGCGAGACGGTGATGGCCGATACGAATAAT
>WJIM01000220.1 GCA_014730285.1 Candidatus Zixiibacteriota bacterium | reverse complement strand
CAGATCCGCCACTTTTAATATCCCCGTGAGAATTACCATCATCCCCGCCTGAGTTGTCAGCGGCCCATACTGCTCAGCGCTCTCGAAAAGCGAGAATGCCATTCTGGAAAACATAAAGGCCAGTCCAGCCAGACACACATTTATGACAAAAGGGCTGACTGATGAATAGATTCTATCTCTAAGGTATTTCATGTAGCTGATGTTTATCCAAATATAGATACCCATACCGATCAGTCCAAGCTCCGCGGCCTTTTGCAAAAAGCCGTTATGAAGCAATCCAAATTCCACAATACCTCTCAGATGATATCCGATAATTGGATGAGTAGCCTGAACATAAGGCTGCAATACCTTTCCTACGGCACCGTAGCCAACCCCGAAAATCGGGTAATCCAATATCATAGGCAGAGCATTTGCCCATAGCAATGTCCTGCCCGTTGAGCCGGAATAAAGGCGCAAGGCCTGGGCCTGATCCATTAATGCCGCGCTTTGTTGATAGACCGCATATCCCGCCAGCAAAAGCATTAGAATCACAGCTGTCATCAGCTTGTAGTGTTTGGCATAAAACAAATAGACGATTGCGAAAACCAGAAAAGAGAGAAGACTGGCACGCGCACCCCCGGCCAATAATGCAAACAGAGCTATACAGAAAAACAATATAAAAAGAAGTGTGTTTTTGGTTGAATGCTGCCACTTCTTCCAAAGCATAAATGCCAGTGCAACAGCGTATACGGCATACATGCTGAGCGTATTCGGATTCTTAAAGAGGCCCGAAGTTCTGATGCCTCCTCCGGTAAACCATTGATAGACCGCGGAGAGCATTGTCGGCAGTAATGCTATGAAGGCGGCGATAATAATGTGCCGAAGGTCCTTTTCCGACCGTATTAAGTTATATACCAGTACAAACATTGCCAGATAAGTGACCATTCGGAGAAGTGCCAGGAGGGATGGAATAGGATACGGGGAAAGCAGTGTGGAAAGAACCGACCAGATATAAATGGCGGCAATTGGAATAAAAACCCGCCTGTTTGGAAATGCTATCTTTTTTGAGGAAAGCAGATACTTTGTCCAGGCCAGAACCAAAAGCAGCACCAACAGAGTCAGGCGGTAGAATTCAAACGGACCTTCATCCGAAATAATAAGGCTCTCAAACGGCAGCCATAAAAGCAAAAAGTAAATATAACCCATCCTCGGGATGTATATAAGAGCGAGAGCTGCAAGTGTGATAACAACTGCAATTATCATAAAGGGAGAGAATGCAATCATGGAGAACAGAATGATGAAATCGAATAAGATCAGAATAAGCAGTCCCACATGAATGTTTGACAGGGGACTTTTCTCCTGGACAGCATATCTCATCGTGAAATCCGAATTGATGGCGGTGATTTAATTTTTAAATAAACAGGCTCTGGCGGATAGCCTGATTAAGTATGATTGTCTTTCAACTTGATAATTGCAATATAGGCCAAAAGTATGGACATATCAAGAGTAAAAGGTCCAACATCCAGTGAGCTTTCAAAAAATGAGTGGGCCAGTCTGCCAACAAAAATAGTCAGCACAACCAACGCCGGTCCACTTATATTCTCTCTGTTGTCTGAACTGATAATGGATGAAAGAAATCTGATGAATCTGTAGATTGCCCATAATACCAGCAGGAGTCCAACTATTCCAATTTCGGCAAGCTGTTGAAGATAGCCGTTATGAGTCAAGCCCTCCTCCATGGCAAAACGCAAATCTATATTGACGATCGGATGAGTGGCCTGGGCATAATTGTAAAGCAGACCCGACACATTGCCCGGCCCTACTCCAAAGGTTGGGTAATCCTTTATCATCTCGAGAGTGGTATCCCAGATTATTGTCCTTCCGGTCAGGCCGGCCATAAGACGTGTCACCCTTGCGAAATCTGTAAAGAGGGCCTGGGTTTGCATTATATAATAGGCCCCTAACCCGCCTGCTAAAATCAGTATAAGCAGGATTATATATTTTCTTTTTAAAATCAAATATGCGCTTCCGAAAATCGCCAGACCAAAAATGCTTGCACGTGAGCCGCTGAGGATTAAGGACGACACAGAAAAAAGCAGCCAGACTATAACGATTATACTTGTTAGTTTGGATTTTTCTTTTAATTCCCTCAGTAGCAGGGCCATGCCTGCGGTAGTAAAGGAGAAGAGTCCCAATGTATTTGGATTCCCGAATATACCCCAGACTCTCAGAAATCCCAATGCAAAGAACTGATAATAGGCAGCTATATATATCGGGATCGAGATTATAAACATGAAATAAAGCAGTTTGCGAAAATCCTTACGAGTCGATATGATATTGTAGGCCAGAAAAAATATGGCCAGATAGGCAAGCATCTTAATGAATTCGAACATAGCCGACAACGGCATGGGCGAAAAAAAGACCGTCATCGCCGACCATAAAAATACAGCTATTATCGGCAACAGTAAATAGCGGTTTGGAAATCTAATGGAATTCCCGGAAAGCCAGTACTTGGACCAGCCCAGAATTATAATCAGTGAAATTGCCAGCAAACGCAGGATTCTGACGCCGTCACCCTCTGGCAACAGCAGTGTCTCATAAGGCATCCAGATTAACAGAAAGTAAAGATATCCCAGAGGCGATAAAAAGAAATACGCCGCAAGAAACAAGACTACAATAACGCCGATTGCCTGCATAGGCGAGAGAAAAGTAAGGGCTGTCAATACCAGAAGATCGAAAAATATTAGCAGCAATATCCACCTGTTGGAGAAATCTACACGCGAAATGTGGGATTGAACGCTATCCATGGCCTAATAATAAATCTGCCGGGCTTATTATCAAGCTAAATATTTGAATTGTAAATGAATCAAACAGCTATTAATATAGGTAAGTATGACTGGTATTATGAAAGATTTCATGTACGGGCTGCTTCAGGATGGCGACAAAATCGTGATCGGCCTTTCCGGAGGACCGGATTCGGTGTGCCTGGCGCATGTTCTGAATTCCCTGAAACAGGAAAAAGCGCTTGAGCTGTATCTCGCTCATGTCAACTACAAACTCCGGGGCGAGGATTCCGAACTTGATGCAAAATTCTGCCGCCAACT
>WJIM01000219.1 GCA_014730285.1 Candidatus Zixiibacteriota bacterium | reverse complement strand
CGGTACGATTTTTTGTAAAAGCTCTCTGGCGAATTCGGACATCTTGTCGGCATTTAAGCGCATGCCGAAGGCGAACTCGGCATTATCCTCGAAAAGCGAATTCGACCAGGTCGGGCCTCTGCCGTCATCACGTTTGGTATAAGGCGTGGTCGGCAGGTTGCCGCCGTAAATCGATGAGCATCCGGTAGCATTGCCGATAAATGCCCGGTCACCGAACAACTGCGAGAGAAGTTTGACATAAGGCGTCTCGCCGCAGCCGGAACATGCTCCTGAGAACTCGAACAACGGCCTGACAAACTGACTGCCCTTGACTGTTTTGATCTTATAGGTTGAAGGATCGGTTTCCGGCAGTTTCAGGAAAAAGTCCCAGTTTTCGGCTTCCTGCTTGCGCAGGGGAGTCTGGAGCGCCATGTTGATCGCTTTCTTGTCGGTTTTCTTGCCGTCGATCTTCTCGTAAGCGGGGCAGACCTGTACGCACAGTTCACATCCGGTACAATCCTCCGGCGCAACCTGAAGCGAGTAGACCTCGCCGTTCTTATAACCTTTGGCCTTGGCCGACTTGAAGGTCTCCGGTGCATCCTCGAGATACTTGGGATCGTAAACCTTGGGCCTGATAGTGCCGTGAGGACAGACAATCGCACAGATATTGCACTGTATGCAGATATCCGGTTCCCAGACCGGAATATCGACCGCGATATTGCGTTTCTCGTACTGAGTGGTTCCGGTCATGTAGGCGCCGTCGAACGGGAAGGCCGAGACCGGGAGCTCATGCCCCTTACCCCGGATGATTTCCGCCGTAACATTCTGAACGAACTCAGGCGCATATTCCGGCACTGTCGGGGGCATGCTGATTTCGCTGGTGACCTCTTTCGGGTAATCGACCTTGTGGTAGTTCTTCAGAGCGGCGTCGACAGCGTCATAGTTCATCTGCACGACTTTCTCGCCCTTGCGGCCGTATGTCTTTTTGATCGCATCCTTAATAGCCTTGACCGCTTCATCCTTCGGAAGAATCTCGGTGATCGCGAAGAAGGCGGTCTGCATTATCATATTGATCCTGGCGCCCAGTCCGAGTTCCTTGGCCAGGTCGATACCGTCTATAACATAAAAGTCCAATTTCTTATCGATGATCTGCTTTTGCACTTCCTTGGGCATCTTGTCCCAGACTTCGTCCGGCCCGTACATGCTGTTCAGCAGGAATGTACCGCCCTCGATAATATGCTCGAGCATATTGATCTTCTCGAGGAATGTGAAGTTGTGGCAGGCTATGAATTTCGCCTTGGTGATCAGGTAGGGACGCTGCAATTCCTTGGGACCGAAGCGCACATGTGAGATCGTAATAGCTCCGGCTTTCTTTGAGTCGTAAACGAAATATCCCTGAGCGAAGTAATCCGTATTTTCACCGATGATCTTGATCGAGTTCTTGTTGGCGCCCACAGTACCGTCAGCGCCCAGACCGTAAAACATACCCCGGAAAACATCCTCACCCTCGATATCGAAATCGGGATCGAAATCGAGGCTTGTATTGGTAACATCATCTTTGATTCCGACAGTGAAGTGGTCCCTGGGATCGTCTTCCTTCAGGTTGTCGAGCACTGACTTGGCCATAGCCGGATTGAATTCGGCCGAACCGAGACCGTAACGTCCGCCAACTATAATCGGCTTCTCGTCGAATTTGCTCCAGCCCTTATGCATCGCCTCCACGACTCCGGCCTGAATATCGGTATAAAGCGGTTCGCCTACCGATCCGGCTTCCTTGGTTCTGTCCAGAACGGCGATCTTCTTGACCGTCGCGGGCAGTGCCTCGGCCATAGCCTTGATCGAGAAGGGACGGTAGAGCCGTACTTTTATCAGGCCGACTTTTTCGCCCTGCTCGTTGAGATAATTGACGGTTTCATGCATGGTCTCAGAACCGGTGCCCATCATGAAGACAACCCGCTCGGCTTCGGGATGACCGAAGTAATCGAATAACTTGTACTGCCGTCCAACTGTCTTGGCGAATTTATCCATCTCTTCCTGGACTATGCCAGGGGCATCGTCATAATATTTATTTACGGTTTCACGCGATGCGAAGAAGACATCGGGATTCTGCGAAGTGCCCTTCAAGACCGGATGTTCCGGGTTCATGGCTCTATCCCGGTGTCTTTTGATATATTCGTACGGCAGCATTGTGCGCATATCATCAAAAGTTATTTCCTCAACCTTGGCAACCTCGTGAGAGGTTCTGAAACCATCGAAGAAATGCACGAACGGTACCAGGCTTCTGAGTGAAGCCGCCTGGGTTATGAGCGCCAGATCCATGACTTCCTGCACTGAACCCGATGCCATCAGGCCGAACCCGGTGGAACGGGTGGCCATAACATCCGAGTGATCTCCAAATATTGAGAGAGCATGTGTCGCTACCGCGCGCGCGGAGACATGAAATACAACCGGAGTGAGCTCACCGGCTATCTTAAACATATTCGGTATCATCAGAAGAAGACCCTGAGAAGCGGTGAAAGTGGTAGTAAGCGCGCCGGTTGTAATAGCGCCGTGCACAGCTCCGGAGGCTCCGCCCTCGGACTGCATCTCAACCACAGTCGGTATCGTTCCCCAGAGATTTCTCTCGCCTGCGGCTGATTTGGCATCGGCCATCTCACCCATATTCGAAGAAGGCGTAATCGGATATATAGCAATTACCTCATTTGTCGCATGAGCCACATAAGCGGCGGCGGTGTTGCCGTCGATAGTAACCATCCTGCGCTTTTTATCAGAAGACATCGCCTGCTCCAATTCTTTTACTTTTGTTTCTGAATCCATATATTAACTCTTTCTGTTTATAATCCTCAATTAAAGCCCTTCATATTTGCTTGTCAACTTTATACGTGATTAAAGCCGTGGAAGAGTAATATTAACCTGCTTTTGATATTTTCCCTTTTTGTCTTTATACGAAGTCTCACATACCTCATCGGCCTCCAGGAAGATTATCTGAGCGATACCCTCGTTGGCGTAGATTTTGGCCGGGAGAGGGGTGGTGTTGGAAATTTCCAGAGTCGCATGCCCTTCCCACTCCGGTTCGAACGGTGTGACATTGACTATAATTCCGCAGCGTGCATATGTCGATTTTCCCAGACAAAGGGTCAGGATGTTGCGGGGTATCTTGAAATACTCCACCGTACGTGCCAGAGCAAAGGAGTTGGGAGGCACGAGTATCGATTTGGCCTTGATGCTCTTGAGCATATTATTGGTGAATTTCTTGGGATCGACTATATCTGAATTGACATTGGTGAAGATCAAAAATTCATCCGATACCCGAATATCATATCCGTATGACGACAGGCCGTAGGAAATTTTATTATTGCGAACCTGTTTGTTGGAAAAAGGTTTTATCATGTCCTCTTTTTTGGCCATCTTCCTGATCCATCTGTCAGATTTAATCGGCATATTCCTCCAATAGATTTTTTAGGTGGTTATTGTTCTGCGTCCTGAGGATATTTCTATTTCAAATCCGATATCAATTCCGGATTCTGTTTCCATTTCAGCATATCCGCCAGCGTGTATTTCTGGAATTGATCCAGAATACAGGTAAGAGTGAGTTTCAGAAGATGTCTTACCGGGCAGTTTTCGCTCTTGTCGCATTCCTTGTGGTCATGAATGCATTTTGCCAGAAAATAAGGTCCCTGAATTGTTTCCACCAGTTCTCTCACTGTGATATCCTCGGGCGCTTTGGCAAGCGTGAAGCCGCCTTTTACACCACGATGTGATTTCACTATCCCCGCTTTGGAAAGGGACTGGAAAATCTTGGCCAGGAACTTCTCCGGCACATCCTGTTCTCTGGAGACTTCAGACAAAGGCACAACACGGCCGTTATCCTGTTCGGCCAGATAAAGCACTCCGTAAAGACCGTAATCTTCAGCTTTAGTAAATCTCATAACTTCCCCTAACCCAATGGCTGCCTTGACGGCATGTTGTCAAAAATTAAATTCACAAAAATACGAATCGTACTTGCTAAATTGTTGAGTAAATTTATATTCTATTCAACTCAATGTAAATAAAGAATATATATTTTGACTTGTTTTGTGTCAAGAAAATGTTTGATAATTCTTTCACAAACTTTCTTTGTATTTTATTGAAATTGCATTAGTTAAAGATATTTCATAAATTAAATTCATATATTATACGTATTCTTTTAAATGAAGCGCAAATTCAAAAATCAGCTTAAATCTATAATCGGCACCGGCAATGTCCTGACCTCAAAGGCCGAGCTGGAAGCTTATGCTTCTGACGCTTCGATTTACAAAGCATATCCGCTGGCAATTGTCACCCCGGAAACTTACAGACAGCTTAGAAGCACAGTTAATATATTACGGCAAAACGGCTTACCAATTACCCCCAGAGGCGGGGGATCAGGACTCGCGGGCGGAGCAGTATCTGAACATGTAATAATCGATTTTTCAAAACTGAACAGGGTTCTTTCCTGCGATATTCACGGCAAAACCGTCAATGTAGAATGCGGCATTGTTTATGACCGCCTGAACCGCTATCTGGCCGGTAAGGGGCTGTTTTTTCCGCCCGATCCATCTTCGGGCGACACCTGCCAGATAGGGGGTATGCTAGGCAATAACTCCTCCGGCGCCAGATCGGTAAAGTACGGCACAACCCGTAAATATGTCGAAGAGCTGCACGTCATTCTGCCCGACGGCCGTGATATGATTGCGCGTGATTTGAAGGTCGATTCGAAAGATCTGGAAAGATTCTTTTCGGAATATCCGGAATTCGAAAATATATACAGGTTGATCTCCGGAAATCGGGATGAAATTCTGAGAGCTTACCCGAATCTCAGGAAAAATGTCTGCGGGTATGATTTAAAAACAATGGTCGAGAAGCTGGATCAGGGGGTATTTGCCGTGCCGCAGCTATTTATCGGCTCAGAGGGCACACTCGGTCTCTTCGTATCGGCGAAGCTGCGGCTTTTGCCTCTTCCCAAGGACAAACTGACCTCATTGATTCTATTTGAAAAGCTGGATCAGGTGGGTGATGCCACTCTCGATTTCCTGAATCTGGAGCCGGCCGGACTGGAGCTTATCGACGGCAACACGCTCGATCTGATCGGCCGCGAGCGCTTCGACCTGCCGCCTTCGGCAGAGGCAATGCTGATTGTCGAATTCGACGATCCTCCCTTTGATGAGAAAGTGGCAGGCTTAAAGGAATATCTGCAGAAATACCGGCTTTCCAGCGATCCTTTGTTCGAAACCGACCCCAAAAAGCAGTCGGCCTTGTGGGGCGCGCGCAAGGCTATTGTACCAACTTTATACAGGCTGGACGAAAGTGCCCGGCCCTGGGGATTTATCGAGGACGCCGCCATACCGTCAGAAAAGATGCCCGATTTCATCCGCTTTTTAAACGGCCTTTTTGAGGAAAACGGCCTCACATGCGGTATATTCGGTCATATCGGTGATGGTAACCTGCATGTCCGCCCGGCCGTCAATCTCGCCTCAGAGGGCGGTCAGAAGCTCGCCAGGAGCCTTTTTGACCGTGTATACGACAAAATATTCGAGCTGGGCGGCTCGGCCACCGCAGAGCACGGCGATGGCCATCTGCGGGCCGAAGTTATTCATAAAATGTACGGTGATAAAATCTATGACCTTTTCTTGCGAATCAAGGATCAGCTCGATCCCGATTCGAAACTCAATCCCGAAGTGCTATTATCCAAACGAGATTTCCTGCAGAATGTTGATGTCGAGAAAGTAGTGCGCGAATGCGCCGCCTGCGGCAAGTGCAATAACTATTGCCCCAGTTTTGAAGTCTATAAGAGCGAAAATATGGCTGCCCGGGGATGGGTGCGGGTTATGCTTTCGGAAAATTTCAACCGCCTTGATGCAGCCAGAGAGCTTGAAGGCTGTTTGAACTGCAAGTCCTGTTTTATTGTCTGTCCTGCCGGTGTCGATGTCTCCCGTTATGTCACTCAGCGCCGCCATGAACATCCCACATTCTGGGGCAAGCGGATTTTCGGTCTGATGCGAAATCAGAAGCGCTTTGAAAATCTGGCCGGATTCAACGGCAGAATATTGCG
>WJIM01000218.1 GCA_014730285.1 Candidatus Zixiibacteriota bacterium | reverse complement strand
GCGCAGGCCGAGACCGATCCTCCGCCCGGCGCGGGAGCCTGCGAGGCTACGGCCTCGATAAATTCCTTGATTCCGCCTTCGCGCGAAGCGGCCTCCGAGGCCTGTTGCAGCTTCTCCTCCAGTATCTGATCCTTTGTGAACTGCTCCAGACGGAGGTAGTGCTTGGCGCAGTTTATCAGAGCCTGATTGGGTACAAGCCCGACGATTTCTGAGGAATATATGGAGGTGCCCCATCTTTTAGCCTCGGATTCGATTGTATTGAATACGCGGTAGATAGGTGTTTTCAGGTAATGAACCAGATTCATCGAAACCTGGGCCATGTTGCGGTCTTTTATCTCGAATCCAAGCGCCTTGCAGTAGGCATAACCGCCCCAGTTGCTCCTGATGGCCTTGGCGATTTTTTGGGCTATTTTTACATCCGGAGTATTAAGGTAGACATTGAAGGCGACCAGCGGGAAGCGCACACCAACAGCGGTGCATCCGGCCTGGGGATGAACCTTTGAGGGGCCGTAGTCCGGCTTTCTTTCCGGGACAGTCTCAATTTCCTTTGCAATTACCTCATACTCGCCTTTGCGAATTTCGGCCAGATTCACCCTCTCGGGACGGGTGGCGGCATCCTCATAAAGATATATCGGTATCTCAAGCTCGGTTGACACTCGTTCTGCGAGCTGTTTGGCAAGCGCAATCGCTTCTTCCTGAGAGACCTCAGAGACCGGCACGAAGGGGACTACATCGGTGGCGCCCATACGGGGGTGTTCACCCTTATGCGTTCTCAGATCGATCACCTCCGAGGCCTTTTTCATTGCCCTGAAAGCAGCTTCTACAGCCGCATCGGGAGGACCTACATACGTTACCACTGCACGGTTGTGATCCGCATCCATTTCTTTATCTAAAAGCACGCAGCCATTAACCGAGGTGATTTCATCGACGATTTGCTGCAATACTTCCGGTCTTCTGCCTTCAGAGAAATTGGGGATTACTTCCACTAATTTTGCCATCTCTCCTCCGCCTTTCCTTGATTTTTGGCCAGCATGAGAAAAAGCTGAAATATATTCATTTTCATGTTTTCACTTCAAATTAACCGATAAATATATGGAAAATGGCCGTTTCTGTAAAGCGCTAAGACCATGAATTTTGCGATAAAAAACCCGCCTGATATTTCTCAGGCGGGTTTTTTGAAGAAAATTAATATATCAATCTGTCATTCCGAGCGAAGCGAAGAATCTGCTCGATACGTTAAAGATTCTTCGGTCACTACGTTCCTTCAGAATTACATTATCCATTCTGCTTAACAGTCAGGGATATCGTCGCCATTCGTATCGCACGGGGCATTGCCGCCGATAAATACATAATTGATGACATGGACAGCATCCGAGACGTTAACATTGCCGTCGCAATTTGCATCTCCGGCCTCATACGGAACAGGCGGATCGCCGCCAATGAAAACGAAATTGATAATGTATACGGCGTCCGAGACATTTACTGTCAGGTCATCCGTCACATCACCGCACATGTAAGTAACATCGAAAAGATAATCATCGGACCAGGGTCCGGTTGCATCGTAAATATCCCTGGCACGGGCCTTAATCGTAAATGTTCCGGTCGATTCATAGGAATGCAGGACGGTAACTTTCTGATCCGAGGGATACGGTCCGATCCAGTCTTCGGTATTGCCGTCACCCCAGTCGACATAGTAATACAGATCGTTGCCGTCGGGATCGACCGAGAGGAAATCGAACTCGTAGTCTGTTCCTATATTTCCACTCGAAGGGCCGTTGATTGTAGCGACATCCGGGGGATTATTGATCAGGGTGGAAAGTCCGCCCGAGAAGCAGTAAAGCTGGCCGTTACGGCCGCCCGCCACCATTTCCATCGACTCATCCCCGGTAATATCCGGGATTGCGTTTAGTGCGTCAACCGCTGACGGGAATGCCACAGAATAAAGCTCTTCCCCGCTCGTACCGTTCAGGAAATAGCAGAAATTATTTGAGTAAAGCGTACCGATCATGACATCATTGATGCCATCCCCGGAAAGGTCATTACAAACCGCTACGTTCCAGGCTTTGTCGGCCAGGGGCTGCGACCAGATATAAGTACCATCATAGCCGCTTAGGACCAGACCGGTTACACCTGTATGGCTCAGAAGAAGATCATGATAGCCATCGGAGTTGACATCTTCCATGGGATAAATATTCAGTACAGATCCCAGGCCGGTCGCGCCGAATTCCTCCGAACCGTCGGTGGCGTCAAGTCCGAAAACTCCGCCGCCTCCCATGCTGAAATCGCCGACAGCGACGTCTTTGATTCCATCTCCGGTGATATCATCGAGTTGAGCCAGTCCCCAGACCGATGAACCGGTTGCCTGGTATGTCCACTCGATAATGCCGGTGGCGCCGTTAATTCCGAATCCGCGTCCTTCGGTCTCATCGTAATTTGAGGCGCCTGCCAGAACATCGGCCTGCCCATCGCCGGTGAAGTCCTCGACACCCATAACTGCAAATCCGGGCGCTCCTATAGGACGTTCCCAGATCGCATTGCCGGTCATAACATCAAGGCAGTAAATCCGTTTCGGGCCGGTATCGTCGGCGTCATCGCCGGTAGCGGCCAGCACGTCAGCCATGCCGTCACCGTTATAATCGTAGCTGCAATCGACATCATAAACCCAGCCGCCGCTACCGTATTCATCGGTGTAATGCGTCCAGATTTCGCTGCCATCCTTGCTCGACAGAAGACGAATCAGCTTGCCGCCCCAGGCGGAGGCAATTACTATGTCGGGATAGCTGTCGCCGTCAATATCACCTGTAACATCAATACCCTTTTGGGAATAGACCGCACCTCCTACAATCTCATGCTCCCAGAGCAGGTCGGCGACACCGTGGGAGTTGCCGTTAAAACATCGGATGATATCATCTTCCGAGCCGACAACTACATCGGCAACACCATCGCCGTTAATATCCGGTATTGATACAATAACCTTGGGGCTTTGATCATATCCGCCCGTGATTGTATACTCCCATAATGTATCGCCTATGGGCCATTCGGTTCCGGAGCCGCTTCCATCCAGAGGAACAACAAATGGGTTCTCATCAGGGTCATTGCTGGAAATGGTCAGATTACCTGAAAATGCCATATCCATATCCGGCTGGAACCATACGCCGATTTGAACCGAATCGAGAATGGCAATATCTACTGGAAAAGTCACATCACCGGAAATAGAGAAAGCCGGATCGTCGCTCGAAACATTCAGGATGGAAAGGACATCATTGCCATCATTTTCAATAGTCATCATCCAGCGCGTATAAGCACCCACACGCACAGGACCGTAGTTGTGAGATGCCTGAGGAAGATTTATATCGGGTCCTGAGCTGACCGCATCACCGGTTAGAGTGATATCATAATTCGGATTTATCGGATCGTTAGACGCTACAGTCGCTGCAGCATCGAGCGTACCCGGGATAGGGGGCGCCCAGGTAATGGGGATTGTCTTCTGGCTGTCAGGTTCGATTGTCATCGGAAATGTCGCAGTTGTCGATAGATTCGCCGATCCGGTACCGGAGAATGAAAGGCCGGTTGCCTCAAGATCGCCGGTACCTATGTTGGAAATGACTAAATTCCACGTATCCGATTCTCCCGCAGTGACTACACCAAAATCATGGCTGTCGCTGGACACATCGATATATGGTGTACCTGATCCGAAAAGATCGACCTTGTAGAGATAATCCCCGCCGGTCGTTCCGTTATCGATATACCAGAGATATGTGCCATCCCAGGTTATCCCCGAGGGATCTGTGGTTTCCGAGGCATGTGTTTCCAGAAGCGTTCCGGAAACCGTATCGACCTTGTAAAGAGCATCTCCCCAGTAATCGGCTATCCAGAGATATTCGCCCTGAATACAGAGGTCCCAGG
>WJIM01000217.1 GCA_014730285.1 Candidatus Zixiibacteriota bacterium | reverse complement strand
GGATTCGGACGGCAGGGAGCGCGTGTGGCAAAAAGGCCCCTCTCGACATCATCCAGGTACGGCTTGACTTTAGGTTTATGCTCACAGGAACGGTCGAAATGATATATAATCCAGATTCGCTCGAATCCCTCCAGGTCGCTTAATCCCTCGGCATATTCCTCAAGTACAATAATTCTGCCCTTAGCTCCTTTGGCAGCCCCCGGCTGGATTGGGGTGCCGGATGCCTCCTTGAATTCGGAATGTATCGTCCCAATTTGCCTGAATTCCATTTTCTTCGAACCTCCAAATGCAATTCTTCCTTCAAAGAATGGACTAATTTACTTGATGTTTAGATATACCGCAAGCCCAAAATCAGGCCGGGTCACGCGCTAATATTCCAGATGAGTGTTGCGTCAGGTCCTGATCCGCTTTAGGCGGATTGTGACCTGACGCGCTTTTTAGCAACGATTTTTTATATTTACAATCCAAAGTTGTCAATTCAAATCCCGACTTTGTCGGGACAGGAACCGACATAACTGCATATATTTTTGTACAACAAAGACTTAGAGCCACGAATTCAACACTCAAGATATTTTTTCAATGGCCGATATGAAAAACATCTTGACACCTGCACAAATGTGCAGTATATTGGATTTGCTTCAAAAAAGACAAGGATTGGTAATTATGCGAACGCTGAATTCAAAAACTAAAGCCGGAAGTAATATCTCTGCGATCAAAGTAAAAAATCGAAAGCAATTGTTTAATATGGCCTGTCCGGACTGCGGATGTCTTCTGGTGCCATCCTCTGGCTGCGCCTACTGTCCCTGTTGCGGCTGGTCAGTTTGCTCATAAGGGAAAATGATGCGTGTGGATGATCTGAAAATATACGGCATACCCGATCTTCTGGTCGATAGCTGGAAGGAGAATATCGGTTCGGAGCTTCTGGCTTTGCAGGAGATGGCTGTCAGGGAGTACGGCTTGATGAACGACCGTAACCTGATTATCTCCGCGCCCACATCCTCAGGCAAAACCTTCTGCGCCGAGATAGCGATGGCGAGGGCATTATTAAACGGCAAGAAAGCGCTCTGTCTGGTGCCGTTGAAAGCGTTGGCCGAGGAACGTTACCGTGATTTTAAAAGAAAATATGAGTCGCTGGGATTGAAGACAATTATTTCTACAAGCGACCGCAAGGAATTCGATAAAGCATTCGGCAAAGGCGATTTCAATCTGGCGGTTGTGATTTTCGAAAAGATGAATCAAATGCTGAGCAGCAATCTCGATCTTTTGTCGTATGTCGATCTGGTTGTTGTCGATGAACTCCAGATGATTGCCGATCAATCCCGCGGAGCGGTTCTGGAACTGGCGCTTCTGAAAATACTGCATTCGAAATATAAATGCCGTCTTCTGGGACTTTCGGCGGTTCTGTCGGGCGCAAAAAAGCTGGCGGAATGGCTGGGGGCGGAATTATTTATTTACGGTCACCGTCCGGTCGACCTGTACCAGGGAATCCTCTGGCAGGGCGAATATTCTTACAGGAAGCAGAACAGCGGCGAACGCGGCCGCGAACGGTTTCTTGATGATGATTCACTTTTGCCCGAGGAACAGCTCCTGGAGACTATCGCTGCCCTGCTGGAACGAGGGGAGAAGCTGCTGGTGTTTCTCAAAAGCAAGGCTGCCTGCCGTCATTATGCGCAGCTTCTTTCTGAACGAGTCGATCTGCCTCCGGCCGATGTTACTATCGAAAAGCTTCAATTTGTTGCCCGGACAGCGCTCAGCGAGGCGCTTTACGAGCTTTTGCAGAAGGGGATTGGATTTCATCATGCCGATCTTTCATTCGAACAGCGCAAGGAGATCGAGGA
This sequence comes from Candidatus Zixiibacteriota bacterium, assembly GCA_014730285.1. GTDB lineage: Bacteria > Zixibacteria > MSB-5A5 > JAABVY01 > JAABVY01 > JAABVY01. Next base: position 7,986 of record WJIM01000217.1, on the reverse strand, counting down.
CGGCTACAGGACTGACGAAATCAGGATTCTGTTTGCCACCACAACTCTCTCCATGGGGCTTAATCTTCCGGCCACCACAGTACTTCTGGAGCCGTTCAAATTCGTCTCGGGATGCTACAGTCAGCATGCTCTCCCTCAGCATCTGAGCTGGCCGGAATATGAAAATATGTGCGGCCGTGCGGGACGGTTGAAATATGTCAACCGTCCCGGCAAAGCCATGATCCTGGTAAACTCCGAGTTCGAGAAAGAGGTGATCTGGTCCAAATTTATCGAAGGACATCCTGAAGGACTTGCGGGGCGACTCGAAACCCGTGAGGCCATAGATACTATTCTCGATCTGATTTGCTCCGGTTGCTGCAACAGCAAAGATGATTTAAGCCGTGTCCTGGCAGAAAGCTTCAGCGGCGACTGTTATTTTACGGGTAAAGTGCAGGCAGCTTTGGATGTCCTCCGCAATCACAAATGGGTCGAGTATGAGAACGGCCTTTTTTCGGCTAGCGCCCTGGGTAATGTTATCTCGACCTTCGGGATCAGCTCAAAAACCGCCGAAAAAGCAATATCATTTCTTAAATCCGAGCCGCCCACCGAGGACATAATGTGGCTGTTTGAATTCGTTAACTCCATCGAGGTCAACAGAAATTCATCTTCTACGCAGGGCAGAATCAATTCGGAAGGGCTGTCCGAGCTGAGAGACAATTTCAATCTGCGCGATTATACCCAGTTTCGCTTAAGCAGGATAATCTCGAATTCGGAACTCCTGGATCAGGCGGGTATGACCAAAATCGCCCAGACATTGGCTCTTATGGAATGGAATAGCGGCACACCGCTTCATGAGATCGAGAGCACATTTCAGATATCGGCCGGAAGTTTGATGAATCTGGCGGAGACATGTGCCTGGCTCTCCGAAGCTGTAGCCGGTATTGCACGGGTGCTGAATCTCTCGCGCCCTACACGTCTGTATTTCAAGAAGCTGGCATTCATGCTTCGCTGCGGCCTGCGGTTCGAGATGCGTTCACTCTGGAAAATTGGCCGTGAGATTTTGGCGCGCGATGATTACTACAGGCTTTATGCGCAGGATATTAGAAATGCCAATGATTTAATCTCAATAGATCGTGAAAGACTGGAAATGATTCTGGGAGCTTCCAAAGCGGAAAAAATACTGAAAAAAATCGAATGCAAAAAAAGCAAAAATAAGGAGGATAAAATGAACGGTGAACTGGCGTATAAGTTGATTTTGGAAGGGCAGTCGAACCGCGACCGTCTCACGGTCAGGTTTCTTGGGCGTGAACTTCCCCTTACCCTCAAGAGTTTCAAATATTTGGCGAAGCTTGCCTGTGCCAAGTATCTGAACGGTCAAAACAACGGCTGGCTGCATAAGGATGAGCTTGAGCCCGGTTTTAATCAGGCGCGTTATATCTATAACCTCAAAAAGGAATTGGGATTAAGTAAGGACCAGGGGATTCTTGAAAATAATCGCAGCGGCTATTACCGTCTTAATCTGACGCCGGAAGAGATTCGGCTTAACCTCGAAAACCTCAAGCGGATTCAGGATTTCGAGCTCAAGGAAATCGCGGAACGATATGAGAGGCTTCAGTTTAGCTGAGATTTTAATTGGCCGGTAGAAAACGGCGGCAATAAATTTCTTTTTAATAAAATTATTGCTGTCAAGATCATGAACAAAACCGATACATGTTATAAATGGCGATTTTTCCTGAATGCTAAAACATCTTGAGGTGATATGAGAAAAACTGCTGAGGGTAAGGCTTATCCCGTTCTGCCTTTGCGGACAACATTGATTTATCCCAAGTGTATCGGTACCATACAAATCAACCGCCGCAGATCGATTAATCTGCTTCTTGATAACGAAGGTTCCTCAGAAGAGATTCTTCTGGCTCTCTTACGAAGACCGAATAACAGCGAGGATTCGGCCCCCGATGATTTCTGCGAATTCGTGGTTGCCGCCAGGATCGTAAAGGAAACAAAGTTATCCTCGGATATAATCTCGGTGACTTTTGAAGGCCTTAGACGAATGCGTATCGGGAAATTCATCACCAAAGAGCCGTATCTAATGGCCTACGCCGAGGAAGCGGAAGAGTCGGCCGATGTAAAAATTCCTCGTCAGGCATTTGTAGAGATAACGAAATCTCTCAAGGAACTGACTTTGCAGGATCACTCGTATTCACCGGAGCTTTTGCACATTGCGGAAAAATCGATCAAGGATCCGTCCTATTTCAGCGATTCAATAGCCTCCCATCTGCATCTGCCGCTGTTGACACACCAGCGCATCTTAGAGTCGCTTGATCTTGCTGAACGGTTGACGGTTTTAAAGCAGGCCATTGATGATGAACTCAAGAAGAATGAAATACAGTTAGAACTCGATTCGAAGGTAAGCCAGTCGATTCAGAGTAACAAACGGGAAATCTATCTGCGCGAGCAGCTCAAGCAGATTTACAAGGAACTGGGCGAAGATGATCCCAATGAGCGCCTGATAAAGTATTTCAAAGATCAGGTAAGCGCTTCGTCTTACATCCCCACTTATGTCAAGGACCGGCTGAGCCTCGAAATCGAAAGGTTGAAGCTTCTGTCAGTGGCCTCCGCCGAATACGGAGCCACAAAAGGCTACATCGAACTTCTGCTGGAGCTCCCCTGGTCCCGATTTACCGAGGATGAGACCGATCTGAAAAAGATCGAGGAGACTATCGAACGCGAATACTACGGCCCTCGACGAATCAAGGACCGCATACTGGAATATCTGGTAATTCGCAAACTGACCGCTGAAATCAGAAGTCCCATTTTGTGTCTGGCAGGCCCTCCCGGAACGGGTAAAAGCTCTCTGGCTGCGGCGATTGCCAAAGCCCTGGGAAGACAGTTGATTAAGCTCAATGCCGCCAGCATTTCGATAGTCGAGGAACTTAAGGGGGATATGCGTAATTTTCCGGGCGCCGTACCGGGAAGGGTTATGCGTGCCCTGGCCGAAAAGCAGTCGGCCAATCCGGTTGTCATGATCGATGATCTGGATAAGATGGCTATGTATTCCAGCAATATGTCGCTGCCTCTGGCGATGCTCGAGGTTCTCGATCCGAAACAGAATAAGACATTTATAGATACCTATGTGGGGATACCGTTCGATCTCTCCAAGGCGATTTTTATTACCACGCTGGAATCCCTGGATGAGGTCCCGCCGCCGTTGACAGAGAGGATGGAGATAATCGAATTTACCGGATATATCGACTCCGAGAAAATTGAAATCGGCCAGAAGTTTATTATCCCCAAGCTTCGCAAAGCACACAAATTGACCGAGAAGCAGCTCAGCTTCACGGTCGGAGCACTAAGAAAGATAATAAGGCATTATACTCTGGAATCCGGCCTGATCAATTTCAAGCGTGAAATCGAGCTGATCTGCCGCAAGGCCTCTCGTCTGCTTGCGACCCAAAAGAGAAAGAAAAGCGTCAAAGTAACCGAGAAAACCGTGGAATCATTCCTGGGTCCGCAGATATACATCCCCGAAATGGTGGAGACCTCTTCGGAAATCGGCATTGCCAACGGCCTGGCCTGGACCGGCTCGGGCGGCGATATTATGCTGATCGAGGGCATAAAAATGCGCGGTGGGGGCAATGTTATCTATACCGGTTCTTTGGGAGATGTGATGAAGGAGTCGATACAGGCTTCGCATTCCTATGTTCGCGCCAAAGCCGATATGCTTGGCATCGATTACGACGACTTTATTAATTATGATATACATATCCATTTCCCATCCGGCGCAATTCCCAAGGACGGACCCTCGGCGGGAGTGACGATTTCAACCGTGATAGCATCTCTGATGGCAGACCGTCCGATTGCAAGCGACATCGCGCTAACCGGCGAGGTTTCACTGAGAGGCAAGGTTCTCCAGGTATCGGGAGTAAAGGAAAAAATCGCGGCCGCACACAGGGCCGGTATTTTCAAGGTTATCCTTCCCAGGGATAACCGCAAAGATATAAAAGAGATGCCCATGCAGATAATGGAGGACATGGAGTTTATCTTCGTGGAACGTCTCGACGAGGTTTTTGAACATGCTCTTCTGGGATTCGAGCCGCAGGAAGCCGGCCTGGAGGCTATGCTCAAGCAGGAAATCGAGAAATTGAAAAACGAGGATAACAAGCCCAGGCGTGAAAGACTGGTAGCAAAAAAGAAGAAGAAAACCAATACCAGACGGCGAAAAAAATAGCCCTTCCGCATTAATTGTGTTCTTGTTTACCAGGGGAACTTGAGGTATAACCTCAATTGCTCTCACAGACTTCTAATACACACTATACAGATTAATCTTGACAAATAATAGGTTCATGACTTTATTTAAATCGGACCTTATACTGTCTTATTTTTTACAAGTGGACATGTCTTTCCCGGAATGAGAAACTGAGGGAAATACTTCTGATAACATGGAAAGTTTATTAAATTGGGAGGTGTCGAATGCATCGGAAAGCCCTGCTCTTATTATTTTTCATTTTATTCTTTAATGTATCTCTTTTGGCGCAATTCGACGACCCCGGTATTCCGGATACCGTGCGTGTCGATTCAATCCAGATAGATCCCGGACCCGCTCCGGTTGTATTCTCGGTGGAGGTCACAGCTTTTACGGATGAGTATATAAGCGCGGCCTCGCTTGGATTTTACTATGACTCCGATGATATCGATATCGATTCGATTACCCTTGATGGTGGTGCGGCTGAAGATCAGGAGGGTCAGTCCCAGGTCAAGCCGGATTCCAATCTCGCAATTGTCGGATTTTACTGGTCCGGAATTGGCAGCCCCATGGTGCCCGGGGATAGTATGATAGCAAACTTGTGGTTTACGCTTGATGCCAACGCTCCCGATCAGACTATAAATATAGATTCCGGATTTTTTCCTCCGGCAGGAGATTTTATTCTGACACCTCTGAGCGGAATCAGTTTGAAGCCGCAGTTCAAGGCGGGAAAGATTATAGTGGGGGAGGGAACTCCGCCGCAGCCGGAAATCGATCTTAATCCTGCCTCGTTTACTTTCAACGGTACGGTGGGCGGCTCCAATCCGAATCCCCAGGTTTTGAACATCGTCAACATTGGTGACGGCAGTTTGAACTGGAATGCCTCATGGAATTCCTCCTGGCTGACTGTTTCGCCCTCGACAGGAACCGCGCCCTCGAACCCCGCCGTAAGCGTTAACATATTCGGTTTAACGGCGGGCACTTATGAGGATACTATAACGATTTCCGATCCCAATGCGGTGAATTCACCGCAGTATGTTCCGGTTACTCTGGAGCTGATAAATCCCCCGCCGGAGATAGAACTGGTACCGGACAATTTCTATTTTATCGCCGTTCAGGATGATGTCAATCCATCTGACCAGCAGATGATGATCAATGATATTGGCGGCGGAACATTATCGTGGACAGCCTCCAACAGCAGTTCCTGGCTGAGCCTTTCCAGCTATTCGGGAGGCCCGGGAGAGACTATTGATTTAATGGTTGATATAACCGGTTTAACTTACGGTTTCTATTATGATACGATTGTGATCAGCGATCCGGCCGCATCAAACTCTCCGCAGGAAGCCGAGGTTGTTCTGGAGCTGGTAAGCTCATTCCCGGTTCTCTCGGTTTCACCGGAGGATTCGTTCGTGGTGGCAGGATCGCCGGCCGTGGATCCATACGATCGCGTTCTAAAAGTTATTAACAGCGGCGGAGGTACGATGAACTTCGAACTCTCGGCCAACAAGCCCTGGATTAGCTTTAGCCCGCAATCCGGATCAACATCGGATACGGCCGAGGTGCTGGTAACATTTCATTCCACCGGGCTCTCCCTGGGATATCAATATGCCGATATCACTGTTTCATCCGACAACGCCTCGGAATCGCCGCAGGAAATCGATGTGCTCCTGTGGGTTCTTAACAATCCGCCTGAGCTGGGTGTATCAACGAATAACCTGAGTTTCTCGGGGTACACATGTCAGAACATTCCGCCCATACCGAATCAGACTTTTGATGTTACCAATCCCAATCTGGAAGACATGTTATGGACGGCTTCATGGGATGCCGATTGGCTGAGCCTGTCTCCCAATTCCGGGCCAAATTCACAAACCGTGAATGTTTTCGTGGACGAAGTCGGTTTGCCGGCTGGGATTTATGTGGATACGATTAAAATTGATGCAAGGTGGTCAACCACGCCCTCTCAATATATCGAGGTGTCATTCTCTCTGCTCGAAAATCCTGCCCCGCCTGAATTGACCGTGGATACGAATTATGTCGAATATATATTCATGGCAGGCGATGTGGGAGTCGCTATCGGCGGTGAGCTTCAAATAGGCAATGCCGTGAGTGGATGTATCGATTGGTACATATCGGATCCTTATCCATGGCTGCTCTTCGATAAGCTGTCCGGCGATGCACCCGACAGCGTTACGACAGCCGTAAACGGAGGCGGACTACCGCTGGGAATTACCTCCGGGCAATTCTCGATTGTTGCTCCGGGATCGGTCAACGATTCCATTGTTATCCCATTCGATGTCTATATCGCTCAATTGGGAGACGCCAATTGTGATGGCAAGATAAATATATCGGATGCGGTACATATTATTAACTATGTCTTCATTGGCGGTCCCCAGCCAATACCGAGAATCTGGGCCGGGGATGTAAATTGTGATTATACATCTAATGTCGAAGATGCGGTGAAAATCATTGCGATTGTGTTCGGCTTTGGCGAACCGATTTGCCAGTATCAGCCGATAATCAATCCTCCTGCGGTCTTCACTGCCGATGAAGGCAAGTAAAAGAACCGAATTGAGCTAAATTAGGGCGGTGGTAAGCGGTTTGGCCGTTATCACCGCCTTTCTTTATTTTAATTGGAGCATTAATTCTACTAAAGCTATTCTGTTTAACCCCGAATTAAAATAATGGAAACAAGTATAAATTTATTGATGTTATAGGCTTAGGATATGTTTTATGGCGCGAAGACGCTGAAATTGAAATTGACATTCAGCACTTTTTGCCTATATTTATGCTGATTCGGCGGATGGATTATTTAATACTTCGAATGTCCGCCCGTACTGACTTTGCTCCGCCATTTAGGCCTATAAAGATTTATGCTTTTATTTTCCTGAATATGAATGGAGGTCCCTGTGAAATCGCTTTTCACCCTCGCTTTAGCAACATCACTGCTTCTCGGATTTTCAATCGCATCCGCCGATGGTTCGGAGGAGGCAAGGGCTTTTTTTGAAAAAATACATGGCAAAGATCTTATAATCGATGATCTTTCCAAACTCTCGGATGAGGAACTGGAGGAAATGGTTCATACTACCCATGATTTCTGCCGCTACGGCAAGGCTTTGCGACTGCAGGCAAGCTTCGATAAATCTGCGGAGGGCATGACGATAAGCGCCACTCTGGCTCAGGATGATTGGGATGCTCAGTATTATGAAATCAATTTCGGCATAGATTTCGATACGGAAATCATAGACGGATATGTGCGCATGAAGGCGGCCAGTGTGGTGCCGTCGCTTTCGTTTATAGAGCTCGATCTGCTGGATAACATGAATGTCGACTCGGTCATGAAGGACGGTTCCGCCCTCAGCTTCATTCATTCGAACGACCTGATTAATATCACCCTCGACGATACCTATGACAGCTCCGAGGCATTCGAAGTTACAGTCTATTACAACGGCCATCCCACCGAGGGCGGCTTTCAGGCCTTCGAATTCGGCACACATAGCGGATTTCCTGTGGCCACAACGCTTTCCGAGCCTTACTTTGCGCGCTCCTGGTGGCCCTGCAAAGATTACCCGCATGACAAGGCCGATTCGGTCGATATAATCATAACTCATCGCGACGATTTTGTCTGCGCCTCCAACGGACTGGTGCAGTCTATTGTCGATAACGGCGACGGTACCAAGACAACTCACTGGAAACACAATTATCCGATTACAACCTATCTTGTAGCTATAGGAGTGACAAATTACACCGAATTCCGTGAATGGTAT
>WJIM01000216.1 GCA_014730285.1 Candidatus Zixiibacteriota bacterium | reverse complement strand
CCATCACCGTGCATGACTTTGATATTATTATAGCCGATTGAGTCGAGAATCTCGCGGGCACGGTCGGCTAAAGGCTTGACAATTTCAATCGTATAGACCGAATCGGCAATTTCGGCCAGGACTGCGGCCTGATATCCGGAACCGGTGCCGACCTCGAGCACTCTTTCTCCCGGTTGAAGATCGAGCAGATCGGTCATCAGCGCTACTATGTATGGCTGGGATATCGTCTGGTTATGGCCGATTGGAAGAGGACCGTCCTCGTATGAACGGCTGCGGTAGGTCTCCGGAACAAACAGATGACGGGGGACAGAACGAAGAGCACCCAGAACGATATCGCTCTCGATGCCGCGGCGTTCGATCTGGTTTTTGACCATACGAATCCGCTCTTCATAGAATTTATCGGTGTTTTCGCTTTTATCGCTCACAGTATCGGCAGCCTCCTCCTTTGACTTACATGCCGTGACCAGGACGGCAAACAAAATGACAAAAGATACGAATATCTTCATTCTTTATTGTAAAGAATCCCAGCTTATGTGTCAATATGTATCGAATGAAAGAGCGCTACTTGAGTCTCATAAACTGCCGCAGGGAATCATTATATTCGCGGTACTGGGGAAAGGTTATCGCACGGCTTCCCATGGCCTTTTTTAGAAGCATCTCAGTCCGGAGCATATCCGCTTCCGATTTGGTGAGCTTCACGATTTCAAGCGACTTTTCGATAATTTCCTTTAAAAGGGCGGCCTTTATTTCAGAATTGGTTTCGATATTATAGGCCTCAATTAAGCTGTCGCCCTCGGCGCGCAGCAGGATTTCAGCGGAATCCTCTATCTCAGTTTCAGTCATTACAATTCCCTCAGGCTGAGCAGATTTGTTCTGCGCGGGCGGCTGCTTTGAAAAGGAATATTCGTTCAATGCCAGATAAGGGAAGTCATCGAGCTGTATCGCAAATCCGATTGAGTCAGTCGCTAATACACCGGGTTCGGAATCGAGCATATCGGCATATTCTTCCGCCATCCTCGAGCGGGTAGTATCGGGCACAGCCTGAACCTCGTCATGCATGCTCTGCAGAGACATCGGTTCTCCTACATCGGCCCGTTCAAGCTCTGTTCTTATTGGCGCGGGTGAATCCATTTCAACCGGAGCCGGAACCGGAGCCATCGGCTCTATCTCGGGCAATTCCTGAGATACATCAGCGGTAACTTCTTTATCTGTTTTCTCTTTGGGAATAGCTTTCGTGCCCGGCTCTTTCTTTTCTTTTGGTTCAGGCTCTCCGGCGGCTTTGACATCATCCTCCAGAAGTTCCGGAACCGTTGGGGGCGTTTCGTCAGTCTCGGCCAAATCCTCCAGCTCATCCTTTCTGGCCTCGCTTAAATCCAGATCCTCAGCCGAAAGAGGGACCGAACCTTCAAACTCGCCGCCAAAGGCCGAATCCGCCATTCGCTCGAACTCCGTTCGCCTCTCACCTGAGGGCGGCGTTTCCTCCAAATTCAGCACGGCCGGGCTTTTATCCATATACATAGCTTCATCAGCGCCTGTATCGAGTACACGAAATCCCTTGATCAGATGCCAGCTTACCATAAACGCCATCACAATAACAGTAGCGGATGCGGCGATTTTCATAAATCTATTGAATGAGAAATACTTTTCCTTAAATCCTACCCATGAGCTTTTATACTCAGGGATTTTCTCGATGCGCTTATTTACACGCGACTCCAGCCCCTCCCAATAGCCCTCGGGAAGCTCCGGCAGAAGCTCGCCTTTGGCGGTATAATCCAGAGTCTTATAAGCCTCAAGGTCCTCGGCCTTTTCCGGATTTTGGGCCAGGAATTTCTCGAATTCCTCAGCCTCTTTCTCATCCAGTCGGCCGTCGAGATAGAGGTTCAAATATTTCTCAAAATCTTTATCGAAATCATTCATTCCAGGTAATCCTTCAACTCTTCTCTGAGTCTGGCTCGGGCTCTAAACAGACGCGACATCACTGTCCCGACCTCAATCTTAAGCGTGGTGGCGATTTCCTCATAGCTCATATCTTCATACGTTCTAAGTATAAACACGGTTTTGAATTCCCCCGGAAGATTATCCACAGCCCTTGCGATCTGTTTGCCCAGATCGCCCGCAGTCATCTGTTCATGCGGATTGGAGGCTGTCTTTTTGTCTTCCAGGATATCATCGGGAATCGAATCCTCCAGCGACATTTCGCGCTTTTTTCTCTTCAAATAGTTTATCGATAAATTCGATACGATCGCAAAAATCCAGCTTTTGAAACTCTTGCCTTCGATGAACGAATCCAGCGCCTGGTAGGCTTTCACGAAGCTCTCCTGGGTCAGTTCATCGGCCGTATCATGATCCCTGACAAACCTGTAAGCCAGATAGTAAACCGGTTTACTAAAATGCCTCACAAGCTCGCCAAAGGCGTTCTTATCACCTCGCTTTGCCTTCGAGATCAGCTTTTTTTCGTCGAGCTTAACTTTTTTCTGTTCAGCCATCTATACAATACAAATGAATTATTATTCCTGTAAATCTGCGATTTTTGAGACAAGGTTTTCCAGAATGAATGCGGGTGTCATTTTTTCGTAGCGGGACTGGTATTCGGCCTCGAAAATATACTTCATTGTCAGTTTCAGTGTACCGCCCTCGAAATTGTCGATCTGATCACGGCATTTCTGCACAAAAAACGGCTTCACGCCCACGCGTGAGGCTATCATGTTGTTGTTTTTCAACTCCTTAAGCGAATCGATCATAATCAGATAATTGAAATGCCTGGTAATCGGCCCGAGTATAGCAGGCAGGGCCTCACCGCTTTCCAGAAGACGATTCAGGCGGTTTAGGGCTTTTTCTTTGTTTCTTCTACCCAATGCATCAGTCAGCTCAAAAATCGAAAATACCGCAGAACGAGAGCCATAATTGCGGATATCTTCCAGTGAAATCGTGCTTCCCGGCTCAAAGTTCAACGATAATTTGTTAACCTCTTCGGAGATAGTGCTGTAAGAGAATCCCGCAAAATCTACCAGAAGATCGAGCGCTTTGGGATCGATTTGCAGGCTGTACTTGCCGAGTTGACGGTTTACCCAGAATTTGGCCGAATTCTGCGTCAGGGGCAAAAAGCTGATCCAGGTCGTTTTAGAAGTAACATATTTGAAATACTTCTGGCGCATATCAATATTTCCCCTATGGAAGAGCACCAGATGATTTCCCGGGGGAAGCTGGGGAAATAATTTCAGCAGGATATCCTTGTCGTCCTTATTGAATTTCTGGGCCTCATTTACGATCAAGAGCTTGCTTCCCCCAAAAAGCGAATACTCCAGCGCGGTATTGGCCAGATCGCCCGCTTTGCCCGGTTTGGCGGTAATTCGCTCGACATTGGCATTTTCGGGACTGCTCTTGTAAAGGCATCGCTTTAATGTATTTACGAATTCGATCTGGAGATAATCCTCGTCCCCGTCAATAAAATATACAGGGGCAAATTTACCCTTCTCGATCTGACCGATAACGTCGGAAAATTTCAGCGACGATTTCTTACTCCTTGCCATGGTGGTAAATTAGGCTGAGGGCAAGTTCAAGTCAATCTTTTATTAAATAAGTTTGGAGCAAATAAAAAAGGCAGCCATTGCTGGCTACCTTCGGACAGGGAGGGTATGGTTACGATTAGGCGTTAGCTATCCCTAAAGCCTGTATAGCAGGGTTGTCTGTAACAGGGATGAGATTCAGGCTGTAGGGTATTTTTTTCTGCATCAAGAGAGCCATATTTCGAAAAGGTTCCAAATCTTTGGAGCAGTACATTCTTTTATTGACCTGGTTAACCAGGGTGAAGCTATCTGAGTAAATCTCCAGCGTCTTATTTTTGAAAAGCTGGGGATTGATTTCCACGAATTCCAGGAGGGCCAGGAGCGCGGCGTATTCGACCTCTTTATCTGTTCCTTTGAATGCTGCCCTGAATACAATTCCGTGATCCGGTACTGTGAATGAGATCAATGCGTTCTTGCCGTCTTCTGATGCCTTGTCTCGCGTAAAACTGGTGAAAAAGCACTCCATAATTCCCTCCTGATCGAAAATTCCCTTCGTAAACCGATCAGATAAAAAGCAAAGAATATGCCGCCCTGAGCATGTGAAAAAAGGAACGTAACCTGTTGGCTGTTCAAGATTTGCACAGAGGGGTTAATATATTGGCCGGTTATCTTTTAGGAATTTTAATAGGACTGTTGGGAGCTAAAATGGAATTCGAGATTCATTATAACCTTAAAGGATGGTTATGAAATCCGATTCACACTTTTTGCAGAGTATGCATTAAACTTTCTCAAACGGGTCAAATAGTTTCTTATATTCGGCCATTGCGAAACGGTCGGTCATACCGGCAATATAATCAGCAATCGTCAGCGCCTTATTATCGTTTCTGGCGCGTTTGGCGTATTTGGGAGGCAACTGGCCGGGATTATCGAAATAGGCCTCGAAAAGCCCGCTAAGGATTCGGCGGGATTTGTCGGTCATTCGAATCAACCGCCAGTGACGATACATCTTCTCGAACAAAAACTTCTTCAGCTCCAGATTCTTTTTCCTCAATTCATCCGAAAACTTGAACATTTTCCCGGGCGCTTTGCGGACATCATCAAGGGTTTCGATTTTATTCTCATCCAGATTCTTAACTGTTGTATCCAGAAGATCGGATACCTCGCGATTTATCAAGAGTCGTATGACATGATACTGCCGTTTGGAACTCGACAGATCGGCCAGATCTTTTTCAGATTTTTTGTATACTTCCGCGAAGAGATCGACAGTCATCAACTCATCCAGATGAATCACTCCCGACCAGATACCGTCATCGACATCATGGCAGTTGTATGCGATCTCATCAGCTAAGTCCACGAGCTGGGCCTCCAGAGTAGGGTTTTCATTTGGATTGAAATTATCTATTTCCGCCAGATCATAGTCGGTTTCATGTTTGACTATTCCCTCACGCACTTCGTAACTCAAGTTCAGCCCGGGAAAGCCGGGATAACGGCGTTCGATCAGGTCGACCACACGCAATGACTGACGGTTGTGGTTGAATCCGAGGCCGGCATGTTTCTGCATAAGTGAATCGAGAATATCCTCCCCGGCATGCCCGAAGGGTGTATGGCCGAGGTCGTGCGCCAATGCTATCGCCTCGGCAATATCCTCGTTCAGCTTCAGGGCACGGGCTATGGTTCGCGATATCTGGGAGACCTCCAATGTATGCGTCAGCCTTGTTCTATAATGGTCGCCCTCATGATTTACGAAGACCTGGGTTTTGTATTCCAGACGCCTGAAGGCGGCGGAATGGATTATCCGGTCGCGGTCGCGCTGGAAGCAGGTACGGTAGGGGTGTTCTGTTTCGGGATGCTGCCGTCCCAGCGATTTTTTGCTGTGCGCGGCATAGGGCGCGAGGATTTCCTCCTCCACCCTTTCGATATTTTCACGAGTGTTCAAACGTTCGGTCATATTTTATTCTACTTGCATTCTCTTGAAAAGCTTACGAATGCCTAAGATAATGCTAGTAACAATGGGAATCAACAACAGTCCTTCAAAAATAAAAAATAATCTCTTTGTTAGGCTGCTCTCAAGCCAGTCACTTGGTGTCCTGAAGAAAGATATCTTTTCCAAATGATAAATAAACGTCTCTCCAAAAAAACCCAATATACTGATTGCCCTATTATCAGGGAAATCAATGATGCAATAAAAAACATTAAAGACAAATACAATTGACAATAGCCATATTACTGGTCGCCAAATTGAATAGCCATATAAAGAAAAAACTTGTGAACACATATTTATAAATCGGTTTAGTTTTCCATAATTATCTTGTAGTCTAGAGAAATAGGAATCTAATATATGATACATGTCATATAACTCCCTCTTCTCTGAATCGAAGTACTTAGCCTTATTCAAACGAACGAAATCTAGGAAATTTTCAAGTGAATCATATTTTCTGATATTTTGGAATATTTCGATTGCTTCATTTAATTTGCTGGATACCTTTGGATTATTGATTCTAACATTCCATGAGTCATCTTCCTTTACATGAAATGATCTAATGTAAAGGCCATCTACGGCGCAGTTATCAATGTTGAATGTTGCAGCAGTTGAAGTTCTGTAATGAACATCTATTACTGATAGCGCAACAAAATCCGTGTTAAGGAAATTGACCACGCTCTGAGAAGATAACCAAACGGTTAATAT
>WJIM01000215.1 GCA_014730285.1 Candidatus Zixiibacteriota bacterium | reverse complement strand
CGATGCTCATCACTCCAGCCTGCAGATCAGATTCAGAACCTATGGATCCAATGTGGGCGAGGACAACTGGTATGTCGATAATATAAGAGTCGACTACCCGCCCTCAATGGCCGTATCGGGCGACGGCATGACTGAGACACTGGTGCAGGGTGATTCAGCGATTCACAACATGGTCATCGAGAACTCAGGCCAGGGCGGTCTGATTTATCAGATTGATCTGGTGCCGCATCTGCGCAACGGCGCGGCCTTTGCCAAACCGGCAGAAGGCCAGGCGGAGCCGGCCAGCCGCGATTATCCCGAGTCGGTTTATGAGGATGTGCCCAAGGGCGAGGATATTCAGTATACCGGATATCCGGTAACTCGCGATATGGGCGGCCCCGACAACTTCGGATATTACTGGGTAGACTCGGATGATCCCAACGGCCCGGCCTTCAACTGGGTGGATGTTTCATCCACAGGCACCGATTATATCGGCGATATGGATGACGATAACTATATAGGGCCGATCCCGCTCGGCTTTGATTTCGTATATTACGGCGTTACCTATAACGAAATCTATATCGGCTCCAACGGTATTGTTGGATTTACCGAGGCCTCGATGAGCGCCCGAATTCCAAGGCCGATACCGACAGCTACTCAGCCCAACGCTATTCTGTCACTGCTCTGGGATGACTTGAATCCGACCGATTCCGACAATCCCGGCGCGCATCTTTATGCCGGACAGAGCGGCGATATGTTCGTGATCCAGTTAGTGGATTATCCCGAATATCGCGCCGATCCGGGTGATGTCTTCAGCGGCGAAATCATACTGTATCAGGATGGAAGAATCAAATACCAGTATCAGTCTATCGCCTCCGGTTTCGACAAGCTTAGCTGCACGGTCGGAATCGAGAATGTCTACGGCGATGACGGTCTTGAGGTGGCTTATTCCACAGATTATCTCAAAGACAATCTGGCAATAGAATTCTTCAAGCCTTACGACTGGATGGTTCTCAATAAACTCGAGGGCGAGGTTGCTCCGGGTGAAGCCGATACTGTTGAATGCCTGTTCAGGACAACTCTCGATCTGGAACCGGCAACCTATACCGCCGACATGATCCTCAACAATAATGATCCTGTCAACGATCCGATGACAATGGGTATGGAGCTCAACGTGCTCGAGTTTATACCGTATGTTTGTGGTGATGCCGACGGCAGCGAAGCTGTCAATGTCAGTGACGCTGTAATGATTGTCAATTATATCTTCATCTCGGGTCCGGCTCCCGATCCGATAGAGGCCGCCGATACGAACTGCGACGCCGCAGTGAATGTTTCTGATGCGGTGAAGATCATCAACTACATCTTTATCGGTGGAGACGCGCCATGCGATAACGATGGCGACGGCCAGCCCGATTGTTAAGATAAAAACAACCCCAATAGAAAACCGTCCGGCAATTAATGCCGGACGGTTTATTTTTTATATGCAATGCTGAAAAAAAATAGTCCGGCCTGAGCCGGACTATTTATTATTTAACTTTCTTTTTGTGTCGATCGCGTTTTCTTCTCTTTTTCCTCTTATGAGTTTTGATCTTTTGACGCTTTCTCTTTTTTCCAGACGGCATTTATCCTCCTGCTATCGTATCAATTATTAATTTCCCAAGTTAACAAAATTGATACGAAAAGCAAGCTGTTTTTATTGGTCGAGCGGCAGTTTTGTAATCATATTCTTGAACTCATTCGACGGTTTAAAGACCGGTACCTTGCGGTCCGGAACAGGAACCTCCTCACCGGTTCTCGGATTGCGGGCTTTGCGGGCCTTGCGAAGTTTGATTTTGAATGTGCCGAAGCCCCTGATTTCGATGTTATTACCGGTTTCCATCGACTTTTTCACCGTATCCAGAAATGTGTCTACCACGACAGCCACATCTGTCCGGGTCAGACCGGTTTTCTCCGCGACCTGTTCAACCAAATCTGCTTTGGTCATTTTTCCCTCCTTAAATAAAAATCTATTACCTGCTTTATTTGCAACCTTTACACTTTCCCGGGCTGGGACTGCACCCCGCGCAACCGGAATGTCCGGCCGAAGATGTGAATCCGTTACCGGACGAGAAACCGAATACCGAAAGTTTTTTCTCGCAGTCGCCCGATTCGCATCGCGGACACACAGCCGCTTCTTCCGAACCCCTTATCAGCTCTTCAAATTCATCTCCGCATTTTTTGCAAACATATTCATAAATCGGCATAGCAATCACCTGTATAAATACATCAGCTTGGGACCGCTGAACAGGCCGGTCTCGATATATTCCTGCTTCAAACTGCCCAACAGATCCAAAAGTGACGGCTCCCTTCGGACTCTGGGACGGACTCTGTCTATATCGCCCTTCATGCCGGCCAGCTCAGCCAGATAGCGGATTGCTGCCTCCTGGCTGCCCAGAGAATCGATCAGCCCCAGTCCGAGAGCCTGATTGCCGGTAAAAATCGAGCCGTCCGCAATTTGCAAAACCTCTTCACGCTCAAGTCCGCGGTCGGCAGCCACCACATCCACAAACTGCTTGTGGATATCATCGATCGCCGCCTGGAGCATAACACTGTCCTCTGCTGTGGGGCGCCTGAAGGGTGAACCGACATCCTTAACATCTCCGGATTTTATTGTCTCATGATCGACGCCGATCATATCCATCAGATCTTCCACAATCGGGTACTGAAGTATCACCCCGATTGAACCTGTCAATGTCCCGGGATTCGCGAAAATATAATCACCGGCGCAGGCGATATAATATCCGCCTGAGGCCGCCACCGAACCCATTGAGACCACCACCGGCTTATCGTATTCGGCTCGAATTCTCTTGATCTCGTCGTATATCTCCTGAGCGGGGCTGACAACTCCGCCGGGAGAATTGACCCGGATCAAAATACCCTTCACCGATCCGTTGTCGGCATAATCGCGAAGCTGACTCACGACGCGGTCGGACTCGAAAATCTGACCTTCAATCGGCACAACCGCAATCTTATCACCGAATCCAACCCATGAAGTTCGCGTGCCGGTACCCATCATTCCCATAATTCCAATTATGAAAAAGACAAGGAATAGCAGCAGAAATCCACCACCCACAATAACCAATATGACAGTTCTGCTTTTGGCCAAATCAGTTAGCCCTTATTTTCAATTTTTCGCCCACACGAAGATTGTGTGGATTTATATGATTATTGAGATTTATGATCTCATGTGTAGAGGTGCCGAATGTCTGTGCGATATCCCATAAGGTGTCGCCCCTCTGGACAACATAAAAAACATAATTACCTGTCGCCGTTCCTCCGAAAGGGACGTTCAATTTCTCCCCGGTATAAAGAGTTTTGTGCCTGGAGATACCGTTCAAGGCGCATATCGCCTGCACAGTCGTGCCGTACCTGTTGGCGATGCTGGTCAGATTATCACCGCGCGCAACAGTATGCACTATATACTCATCACCGGAACCACCTGTGCCGGCGGTTTTGATCGATGAATCACTGCCGGGAATCTTCAAATCCTGCCCCGGATAAAGAGTGCCTCTGCTGGAAATACCGTTGAGCTTGCAGATCGCATTCACAGTTGTGCCATACTTACGAGCCAGGTACGTTAGATTCTGGCCGCGCCTGACAGTATGCACGAAATAGCCTGATTCGCTTCCAGTATTAACTTTGTGCGCCTTGAAAGCCGATGAGGGCTCCTTGCCCGGAATCTTCAACTTCTGGCCGGGATACAATGTCGTCCGGCTGGAAATACCATTGGCCAGGCAAATCTGTCCAACCGATGTACCGTATTTATCTGCCAGATACGAGAGATTCTGGCCTTTTCTAATCGTGTGCATAAAATATTCGCCGGTATACGGCTGATTCGATGCCGCGTATGACTGACCCGGGGGATTACCCGGAATTCTCAACCTGTGGCCTACAACCAGCGTGGTACGGCGCGAGATATTATTCATGCGGCAAATCTCGTTTATAGTAGTGCCGTAACGGCTGGCCAGTTTATAGAGCGTGTCCCCTCTTCTGATCGTGTGGCGAAAGAATTCGCCTTTAGCATAGCTTTTGGCAGAATATCCGGGGATATTAAGCTTCTGCCCGACCGCTATTCGGTGTTTATTGCGCAGATTATTGGCCTTTGCAATCGCATTAGCCGAAGTCCCGAAGCCTTTGGCGATGCTGTTTAGATTATCACCCGGTCGAACTATGTAGACATCCCCGGTTAGGCTGTAATCTCGCGAAGTATAGCTGCCCCCGCGCTCGAGCGGAACCGGAACCATAAGCCTGTGACCGGCGATAATCCTGTAAGGTCTCCTGAGATTATTGGCCTGAATAATCGAGGCCTGAGAAACGCCGTACTTTCTGGCAATTGTCGAGACAGTCTCGCCGCGCCTGATTCTGTGCCGCACCCAGCTTGTCTCCTTGGGCGATTTCATAGCGCCGTAATCAGCATAAAACTGACCTGATTTTCCCACCGGAATCCGCAGCTTGAACTGCTTCATATCCGGGGGCGTATAATCGCGCAGAATAGCCGGATTGAGCTCCTTGATTTTCTTGACAGATACTCCGGTTGCCTGCGCTATATCTTTCAGATAAATAGCACGGTCAATAGTAACCACATCCCATTTCAACGGCTCGCCGTATTGAATATCAAAGCCGTATCTCTCGGGCTGCTTGGCTATTATGGCTGCCGCCATATACTTGGGCACAAAGTTTCTCATCTGCGAATTGCGTATTCGCCAGTCCCAGTAATCCTTACCCCTGTTTCTGCGATTGTTTTTCATCAGGTTAACATTGCGAAGGCCGCCGTTGTATGAGGTCAGAGCAAGACGCCAGTCCTTGGTCGTCCCATACAAATACTTCAGGTATTTTGCCGCGGCGCGGGTTGCCTTTTCGAAATCGCGCCTCTCGTCATACCACCAGTTCATCCTCAGGCCCCAGTCACGGGCGGTGTAGGACATGAACTGCCAGAAGCCGATGGCCGCCACGCTGGAATAGGCTCTTGAGGAGAAACCGCTTTCGATAATCGGCAGATAAACCAGATCATGCGGCACTCCCTCTTCCTCCAAAATCTTTTCCATCAAGGGGATATACATACCCGAGCGGGCCAGCCAGATTTCCATATTTTTTCGGGCCGAGGTCTGGAAATATATTATCCATTTCTTCACCCGATCGTTAAGCACAATCGGCATGTCGTAGGTTACTTCCTCAATACCCTCATCGGTGGTAACGATTGTATCGCGGGCAAAGCCTGTCAGGCTGTCTAAAAGCGCGAACTTTTCATCGATAGCAAAGGGCGAGGCATCCTCCGATAAAATATTAAGATTGAACAGGGTAAGCTTATAATCGGCGGCGATCTCATTCATCAGCCGACGATAGCTGTGCTCGAGAATAACCATCTCGGCATCGGTGGTATCGAATGTCAGATCCATCGAGGTCAAGATTTCAATCGCTTTCTCGAAATTATACTGCGCCTCATCCCAGTTCTTTTTCAAGTTTGCAGCCACACCAAAGGCATAGTACTCCTCGGCTAAGCTGAATTTATATCTGATATCCTCGTCTGTGATCTGGCTTTCCGGAGCCCCGGGATCCTCGAACTCAAGGATATCGGTTGAATCTTCATACTCATCTGTTGCAAATGAATAATCATCTTGCTCATCATAAGTCTCATCTGCGGGCGGTAAATCCGCCTCGGCAGTACTGCCGTCACGCACATGTGAACTGCATGACAACACCACCGCAATCCCCAATATTAAGGCAATTCTCAGTAGCTCTCTCATCAATATACCCTTCTGATAAGTTGTATCCTTAGCAACCTATTGATTGACAACATAATGAAAAAATTGTTAAGTCTCTTTGTCAAGATATTTTTGCGTTTATCCAAAAGAAGCAATATTCTTTTTATAAATCGGCATATTCGCCGGATAACTTACTGCTTAGTAAATACTTCCAGTATTTTTTCAGCTTTTTGGTGATCTTTGGCCGAAATCCATCTGATTCGGCTCACCCGTTTGAACCAGGTAAGCTGCCGTTTGGCATAATTACGGTGGGCCTGTTTGATTTTTTCAACACACTCCTTGTGGTCAATTGTTCCATTTATATATTTATATAAATAATTATACCCCATTAACTTCTGATTGTTTCTTGAATTTAATTTTGAACTCGAAATTAAATTTTTGGCCTCCTCGATCCAGCCCGATTCGAGCATAGAATCCACCCGCCGGTTGATCCGCTCATACAGCTCTTTTCGCGGCATATTCAGGCCGAATGTTATAAATTTATAGCGCTTATCGGGATACTCCCCCTTATCGGATAATTCTGATTTTTTTGCTCCGCACAGCTCAAAAATCTCTAAAGCACGGATTATTCTAAATTTATCGGAGACAGATATTTTCTCAGCAGAATCCGGATCGACCTCATTCAGCCTGTTCCAGAGATGCTGATTGCCCTTTTCCTCCGCCTCGCTTTCAAGCTTCTCTCTAAGCTCCTCATCATTTTCCGGCACCTCGAAAAAGCCCTCTGTCAGGGCACGATAGTAAAGTCCCGTACCGCCGACTACCAATGGCTGCCTTCCCCGTGAGAAAATATCCTCGATAACCTCCAGAGCCGCTTGTCTATATCTATACGCAGAAAAGACTTCCCCCATTTCAATTATATCGATTAAATGATGCTTTGCTTTTTTTCGCTCCTCTGCATCCGGTTTGGCTGTGCCGATATCGAGGTCTTTGTAAATCTGACGCGAATCGCAGGAAACGACCTCACCCTTCAGCTTCTGGCACAATTCAATCGCCAGACCGGTCTTGCCCACTCCGGTCGGACCCAGAAGCCCCAGTACCTTTTTCTTTTCACTACCTTCCAAACTGCGATCTCAATCCCTCAACAGTATAGCGGATTATAGTCGGCCGGCCATGCGGGCAGATATACGGATTCTCCGCCTTGAAGAGTTCTCTCACCAGGCCGCGCATCATCTCCTCGGACAGCCTATCTCCGCCCCGCACTGCGGTATGGCAGGCAAATCGTTGCGCGGCAAGCTTGAAACTATCCTCGGACTCCTCTCCGTACTCCATCAAATCCGATAGAAGATCGCGCACCAGAGTCTCCGGATTCTTGCCTGTAGCCACTGCAGGGACCGCATATATTGCCAGTGATCTCGGGCCGAATCTTTCCAGTTCGAAGCCAAGATTATTCAGAAGCTCGAAATAT
>WJIM01000214.1 GCA_014730285.1 Candidatus Zixiibacteriota bacterium | reverse complement strand
GTCATTAACCTCGGAATTAAGGCCGCCCATAATTCCACCCAATGCCACTGCTTTTGTGGCATCGGTAATTAATATATCATTCTCATTGAGCGTATGTTCCTTTTCATCCAGGGTGGTAAATTTTTCGTTATCCTGAGCAGTACGCACCAGCACCTGAGGCATCGAAAAGAGCTCATAATCGAATGCATGCAGAGGCTGACCGTATTCCATTAAGACAAGATTTGTAATATCCACTACATTATTAATAGGCCGAATTCCGGCCGACACCAGCTTCCTTTTCAACCAGAAAGGGGAAGGTCCCACTTTAATATGCTCGATAATGCGTGCGGCATAACGCGGGCAGGCCTCGGGATCCTCTATCTCGATTTTGACCAGTTCCGCAGCCTCCTTTTCGATTTCCTCCAGCTCAAACTCAGGGCGTTTTACGACTGTGCCGGCAAGCGCGGCAACTTCTCGAGCCACCCCGATTGCGGACATGCAGTCGGGACGATTGGGAGTAAGTTCAAATTCTATCAGCGGCTCGTCAAGATCAAGCTTCTCCCACAGGTCTGATCCGGTCTTGATCCCGGCCTCAAGTTCCATTATAATCGAGGCCTGATCGGACAATCCCAGTTCTTTCTCGGAGCAAAGCATTCCCTCAGACTTAACGCCCTGCTTCTCGACCGGTTCTATTTTCATACCGCCCGGCAGTTCGGCTCCCACGGTTGCGAAGGGCGATTTCAGGCCGACCGCAACATTGGGAGCGCCACAGACAGTGGTTACGGTTTTTATGCCGATATCGACCGTGCAGATAGAGAGATTATCGGCTTCAGGATGCCGCTCGACTTTCTTGATTTTTCCCGCCACGATACCGGAGAACTGATCGAAAACAGTGCGGGTAGCCTCGCAGGCCACACCGGCCATGGTAAGCCGTTCGCAAAGCTCCTCGGCATCCCATTCAAAATCAACTAATTCCTTTAGCCACTTGAATCCAAGCTGCATCAGAACTGCTCCAGAAATCTTATATCGTTTTCGAAAAACAGGCGAATATCATCAATGCCGTATTTCAGCAGGCATATACGCTCTATACCGATACCGAAGGCATAGCCGGTAAAGGCCTCGGGATCGTAACCGACATAATTAAACACAGCCGGATCGATCATCCCGCAGCCGAGAATCTCCAGCCATCCGGACTGTTTGCAGAGAGCACATCCCCTACCCTTGCATAGAAAACAGGAGATATCGACCTCTGCCGACGGCTCGGTGAAGGGAAAGAAACTGGGCCTGAATTTGAGCTTGACATCGCTTCCAAAGAAGCTTCTGGCAAAGGCCACCAGCACTCCCTTGAGGTCAGCAAAGGAAACATCCTGATCGACAAAGAAACCGTCTATCTGATGAAAGGCGGCATGCGACCTGACAGAGATAGCCTCGTTGCGATAGCACCTGCCCGGGGCAATAAAGCGCGCCGGGGGCTTCATCCTCTCCAATGTTCTGATCTGCACCGGGGTCGTGTGCGTGCGCAGGACCAGATCGCCGGAGATATAGAATGTATCCTGCATATCGCGGGCAGGATGATCCTTGGGTATATTAAGGGCCTGGAAATTGTAATAATCGGTTTCAATTTCCGGACCAACCTCGGTGCCGAATCCCATGCCGAAAAAGATATCGGAGATTTCGCGCATAGTGGTTACGATCGGATGAGTCCGTCCCAGGCGTGATTTTTTGCCGGGCAGTGTGTAATCGAATTTCGATTCGGCCTGCCCTCCCGATTCCAGGGATTCCTTCAGTTCATCGAGGCGGGTCTGAAAATCCTGCTTGGCGATATTGGCCATGCGGCCTATTTCTTTTTTCTCCTCAACGGCAAGATCTTTTAAGCCCTTCAGAATCTGATTGAATCTGCTTTTGCGTCCAAGATATTCTATCTTGACTTTCTCGAGATCGTCAGAATTCTTTATCTCATCGACTGCTCTGGCAAATTTCTCCTTGATCTCGAGAATTTGCTCTTTTAAGTCCATTTGTAATTACGCGGTCTTCTTCACCATACCAACAAGATACTCAAAGGTCTGCGGATCTTTGGCTGCAATGTTGGACAGTGATTTTCTGTTCAAAGCGACTCCCTCTTGCTTCAGTCCGGCAATGAACTGACTGTAACGAATATCGTTATTTCGACAGGCAATAGAGATTCGTGTAATCCACAGCCTCCTGAAATCTCTCTTTTTGTTACGCCTGTCACGATAGGCGTATTTCAGTCCTTTGCGGACCGTTTCCATTGCGGTACGATATAAACGTCCTCTTCCGCCATAATTGCCCTTTGCCTGCTTCATTACTTTCTTTTTCCGGCGACGGGCAGCCACATTATTAGCTATACGTGGCATTTTTCCTCCTACATTAACTCAGTTCACTAGATAAATCTACAGATAAGGCACCAGCTTTTTGACTCGCTTCTCATCGGAGCTCGAGACAAGGGTGCTCTTACGCAGATTGCGTTTGCGCTTGGAGGATTTTTTGGCAAGAAAGTGACCAGCCAGACTCTTGTTCCTTTTCAGTTTTCCTGTTCCGGTCTTTCTCAGCCGTTTCCTTGCGCTTCGATTTGTCTTAATCTTTGGCATAACATACTCTCATTTATTATTTAGGCATTACTATCATTATAAGGTTGCGCCCTTCCATCTTGGGCTTCTGTTCAACCACCGCTATTTCCGAAAAGTCTTCCTGCAGACGCTCCATGATCTTCTTTCCGAACTCGATATGAGCCATCTCCCGTCCTCGAAATTCCACGAAGACCTTGACCTTATAGCCCTGCAAAAGGAATTCCTTCACATGCTTGGTTTTGAAATTGTAATCATGCTCTTCAATCTTGGGACGATATCTCATCTCCTTGAGCTGCACAGTATGCTGCTTTTTCTTGGCGGCCTTGGCCTTTTTGGACTGTTCGTATTTGTATTTTCCAAAATCAAGAATCCTGCATACTGGCGGTTTGGCATTGGGTGAAACCTCCACAAGATCCAAACCTTTTTCGTATGCCTTTTCAACAGCATCTCTGGTCTGCATTATACCGACCTGACTGCCGTCAGTGTCGATTACACGTACCTGGGGAGCACGAATCCGGGAATTTACCCGAACTGTGTCCTGTTTCCTTGGTTTTCCTCCTCGGCCTTTCATTAACCTCCAGATTTCATACTTGGATACTTATTCTCTATCTCCTCTTTCATTTGGGAGATTATATCTTCCAATTCCATCGAGCCCAAATCGATCTGTCCGTAGTGACGGACCGAGACCGTATTCTGCTCGACTTCCTTTTGCCCTATTACGAACATATAGGGCGTCTTGGATGTTTCAGCTTCCCGGATTTTGAAGCCGATCTTTTCCGAGCGTGAATCGAGCTCGCAACGAATATCTTGTTTTTTCAGTTCCTCTGCCAGTTTCCGGGCATAATCATTCTGACTGTCGGTGATGGTCATGACCTTGACCTGCACCGGGGCCAGCCATAGAGGAAATGCCCCGCCGTAATTTTCTATCAAAACGCCAAAGAAGCGCTCCAATGATCCAAGAATTGCACGATGGACCATGTACGGCCTCTTCTGCGAATTATCCTTGTCAATATAATAAATTCCGAAGCGTTCCGGTAGGTTAAAATCAAATTGTATTGTGGAACACTGCCATAAACGCCCAATAGTATCCTTAATCTTAATATCTATCTTGGGACCGTAAAAAGCGCCGCCGCCCTCATCGATATCGTATTCCAGCTTAAGCTCCTTAAGAGCCTCTGCCAGAGCATCCTGCGCGGTTTCCCATCTCTCCGGTTCGCCCACCGATTTTTCCGGACGGGTGGAGAGATAAATCTTGTAATCCTCGAAACCGAACATCTTCAGAAATCTCAGGGACATCTGACAGACTTCCAGAATCTGCTGATGAAGCTGTTCCGGGGTGCAGAATATATGGGCGTCGTCCATAGTGAAACCGCGTACACGCATCAAACCGTGCAAAACGCCCGAACGCTCATAGCGATAATCGGTGCCGAGCTCGGCGTATTTGATGGGCAGATCACGGTACGACCTGATATCGTTACGATATATCTCGATATGGAAGGGGCAGTTCATCGGCTTGATCTGATACTTATCGCCCTCCACCTCGTTGGGCTGGAACATATTTTCGGTATAGAAATCGGTATGCCCGGAAATCTCCCAAAGTTTCAAACGCGCCATGTGAGGGGTGTAAACGAGTTGGAAACCGTTATCGATATGCTCCTTTTTCCAGTGCTCCTCTATAATATTGCGGATAATGGCGCCTTTGGGATGCCAGAGCACAAGGCCGCTGCCTATATTTTCATTTATCGAAAATAGATCGAGCTCTTTTCCAAGCTTTCTGTGATCGCGCTTTTTAGCCTCCTCAAGCATATTGAGGTACTCGTCAAGCTGCTTTTTGGAGGGATAGGAAACACCGTAAATCCTCTGCAACATCTTATTGCGCTCATCGCCCCGCCAGTATGCGCCCGAGGTGGTCAGGAGCTTGAAGGCCTTGACCTTGCCGGTCGATGGCAGATGCGGTCCGCGGCAGAGATCGGTGAACGAGTCCTGCTGATACAGAGTAACGGTACCGTCCTCGATATCCTGTAGAATCTCTTCCTTATATACCGCGCCCTCTTCAGAATAGCGATTTTTGGCCTCTTCAACAGAAAGCTCAACCCTTTTAAAGGGATGATTTTCCTTTATGATCTCGGCCATGCGCTTCTCGATTTTCTCGATATCCTCGTCCGAGAAAGGCTTCTCGACATCAAAATCATAATACCAGCCCTCATCTATAGGAGGACCGATAGCTAGTTTGGCGTCCGGAAACAGATCGGTTACGGCCTGGGCCATAATATGCGAACTGGAATGCCAGAAGACTTCACGTCCCTCGGGGTTGTCAAAGGTCAACAGCCTCAGATCGGTATCTTCTTCCAGAGGATCGTTTAAATTTATTATTGATCCATTGACTTTGGCGGCGAGAACTTTTTTGGCCAGACTTTTGGAAATCTTCTCGGCGATTTCCATCGGGGTAACTCCGGCCTCATAGCTGCTGACATTGCCGTCCGGAAATGTTATTTTTATTTCGCTCATTTCAATCCTTAAAAAATTAAAAAAACCCTCAAGCGGGGTTAAAATGGTGGGCGATACTGGAATCGAACCAGTGACCTCTTGCATGTCAAGCAAGCACTCTAACCAACTGAGCTAATCGCCCTTATATCCACTAAGCCTGTTAATTTAAACTGGACAAACATTTTGTCAAGGAAAAAGGAATCTGTTTAGTCCTTTTGAATCAATTTCGACTTTTCCGCATATTTTACGCAAGATACTGCCTTGGATATAACTTTCTATCGGAAAAAACATTGAAAATATTGTAAAAGTGGAAAAAGATGAGGTTCCCTGGCGATCTAAAGACCGCGGGCAATTTCCAGGAAGACCTGGGATTTGGCGTATTCCTCGATAAGGCCGGTTCTTAAGGCCTTAATGCTGTCGGGGCCTAATTTGAGATAAGCGAAGACCTCAGTGGTTTCCTCGTCAAGCTCGATCTCTTCGGGATCCAGCTCCTGCTCCAGAAGCATGTCGGACAGGAAGTTACCGCAGAAGACCAAAGGCGCCAGAGAATCTTTCAAAGGGGATTCCAGAGGTTTATGATGAAACGCTATGGCATCATGAAGCACTTCCGGCAGATTCCAGCGGTCAGCCAAAGCAGCGCCCAGATCGGTATGAGTATACCCCAGTATCTGTTTTTCGACCTCGGTCGGTTTGGCCTGCGAATCTTTCATCTGCTTCTTAATCTTTTCCCATTCATAAGGAAAATAGGCCAGAAGCACCAGTTTTCCTATGTCATGCAGCATACCGGCGGAAAAGACCTTGTCGGTATCCTGAATCCAGTCCGCCGAAACTCGTCGGGCAATCACCCTGCAGGCCGAGGCCACGGCCAGCGAGTGGCGCCAGAATTGGTCCTGCTGCTGGGCGAATTCCGGATTGGTTTTGAAAGCATCGAAGACCGATGTGGACAGAACCAGAGATCGTATTGCTTCCAGCCCGATTGTTATAATTGCCTGTTTGACTGAGGTTATTTCGTTTCTGATCCCGTAGAAGGCCGAATTTGAGAGCCTCAGAATCTTGGCGCTCATAGCGGGATCCTCGGAAATTATGGATGCGATCTGATATGCCGATGAATTTGGATTTGAAATAGATTCATTAATTCGAGAAAAGACAACCGGCGGAGTCGGCAGATTATCAATACTCGAAATCAGATCGGCAACATTCGATTCTTTAAGAGAGGACATTTGAGAATACCTCTAAATCCGTCTGCCAGTACTAAAGCCCGAACTGGTCAATCAAACGGTCGACTATTTCATCCACAACCTCGGGCTTATCATAATGGCCTGCTTCAATGTTGGCCTTGGCCCGGGCAACCTTATCTTCGCGAACCTGCTGGTTCGAATTCAGTTTTTCGGGGATTCTGGTACTGATTTCGACCTCATCTCCCCGCTTGGAATCTCTCTTGTTTTTTGACATCCTCTTTCCCTGGTTAGCCTGTTCGGCGTACCCATGAATCTTGATTTTGGAATCATCATTGATTTCCATTTTTCGCCTCCAACCTCTTAATATGGTTTCCCATGCGATTCATATATCTTCCCATCATAAAGATGATCGAGATTAATAAATAATCTCAGCTCCTCCCATCGAACACCTTAGCGCCCTTTTCGGCCTTTTTGTAGGCCATGGCGTTGTACATACGTTTGACCTGCTCCAATTCCTCTTCGATCCTATGGCGTTTATTTTTTGCAAATTCCTCGTTTTCCTTAATCAATGCCAGATTCTTTTTCAGCAAAGTGGCTATTGAGGTCACCAGTTTTTTAACTTCCGGGGAAGTTGCGGCAAGATTGAAGATCTTGCGATTGGCGCTTCTCAGTTTCGCTATTTTATCCTCGGAATCGGCGATTCTTTTTTCGGCCTTTTCGATCTCATCATAGAGATCGATCAGCTTCTGATCGCGCTCGAATCTGAGATTATCTCTCTGCTTGTCGAAAAGCAGATAGAGAGACTGATAAAAGGAATATTCCTGCCGCAGAATCTCCAGCAGTTTTTCTTCCAATTCTACTACCTGACTATACTCCATAATCACACCTTCGTTGAGACAACAGTTTGCTTGCCTGCCGGCATTACTCCGTATTTATTCGCAGCTCCCTTTGAAGTCTCCTCCGGGTTTAAGCCTTCCCAGCCCTCTTTAAGATTGTTTATTATAACCAGCAGATCAGATATTATTTTCTCGTTTTTGGTTGAATTCACTATGTAAAGCTGACCAATTATAAAGGTATAGAGCGCCCCCAAATGTTCAGCGATTTCTCCGCCCTGATCGAAATCGAGGGTGGTATAAAGATGATAGATTATCCTATGAGTCCTTTCAATAGAATCAGAGAATTCGGCGGGCTTTTCCTCGCTGAGATATTTCTCGGCCTGTTTCAGGAAATTTACCGCTCCGTTATACAGAAGAACGATAAGGTCCTTTTGAGTCATGCCGGAAATCTGATTCTTTTGATAGCTCGAGAGTGCTTGATTCATTGATGTCTTCCTCTACCCTGTTTTATTTTCCCATGAATTTCCAATTAGAATCTATATTCGCGAACTGGGTTTCCAGGTATGAAGCGGTCGAATTCCATTGCCCCAGGGCCTGCTCCAGATCGTAATACTGCTTGAACAAGCTTTGCTGTCTAATTTTCAAACGCTCTTCCTCGTCCTCGATATTTTCGTTAATCGAATCGATCTGCCTCTGGATCGCATTGGTACGGTTGGCGATCACACCCTCGCCCTGTGCCGAATACATATCCAGGAGCTCATCGATTTGAGTTGCGAACCCTTTTACAAGGACAACTGTCGCTTCATTCCCATCATTAATTAGATCGCCTTCTTCCAGTTCAACCTTTAGCGATAATCCATCGGAATATCTGTTGCCTTCCATTCCCGTAAGCATCTGCCCTTTGCCCTCGGCTTCTTCGCCGTTGATTGTCCCGGCCACATCCCTACCGACTATCACCTGGCCTTTGGCCAGGCCCAGAGATGTGAAGGCGCTGGAATCTATTCCGGCCTGGATTTCCACCCTGGCATCCTCACCGTATTTGGCGGAGGAAAGCCTCAGGTATCCAGTCTCGCCGTTATCCATATAATCGACTGTGACACCCAGGTCGCCGATCTTGGCATCCTGGTTAATTTTGGACTGCAGTTCCGAGGCAATTTCCTGGAAGCTGTTATAAGTCTTCCTGGCCAGGGTAATTTCTTCCGACACCAGACCGTCTACTTTTAATTTTAATTTATAATTGCTGTCATTGATTACTATTCCGCCCTGTGAGGGATCGGTAATCGCAGTTCCTTTCAGGTAACCGTGAGTAGCGGCCTGAGTAACATTAACTGTGAAGCCGTCATCGGGCGCTTTGGTCTTAGAGGTAGCGCCGGCGAAGCTGATCTTGCTGTTATTGGAGTTGGCCGAATTCGTGAAAAACTTTATGACATCATCGAGATTATTCTGAATCGCATCGCGAAGCTTGCCGGAATCGGCAACCCTAAGTTCTCCGAGCTGGCTGTGCCGAATTCCAAGCTGCGAAAGCAGGCTGAATTCACCGTCAACATCATCAAGCTTAAGAAGCAATGAGGATCGCAGACGATTCTGGATTGTCAGAAGCGTGGTATCGCCAAACAAAATACCGGCTTCCTTTGTGTCTTCTTTATATTCGAACTGCTTGTCGATCTCATCCATCAGGGTATTATAGGATTCGATAAACTTTTTGATCTGTGATTCCAGATCGTTAACATCAATCGAAGTATTAATAGTAATAGAGGGATTCTGGGCATCGGTAACCTTTTTGAGATTGAGGGACACCCCCGGAATCAGGTCATCGACCGTATTGGTCGAGGATGTCACGGTTATGGGAGAGCCTCCCCCCTCGGAGCTCCCCAGAGTTATCCGTGCATCTCGTGCAGCCTGCAGGACCGGCGCCAAAGTCTGCACCTGAAAATCATCTCCACCGTTCAAAGTGCCTGCTGAGAAAGACAGGGTCAGGCCGTCCGCGCCGTCGCCCGCGAGGACAACCTCGGAGCCGGGAACATAATCGGTGCCGAGTTCAATCGAACCCGAATTCGTGCCGTCGCTCCAGTTGATTGTGACTGCGTCTGTACCGATCGTTTTGCTGCCGCTTCCCTCCACCGTAAATGTATAGGTCTTGTTGGCATTGCCGGTATAGGAAGCGCTGGTCCCAAGCGATACTGTCGAGGTCGAGCCCGAATCGAAGCCGAGCACCTCGGGCTCGTCGAATATCGAGTTTTCGAAATCCGGCGAAGTACCTCCCGTGAGTGTAGAGGTAATCGAAATCTCACTCTCGGTCCCGGATTTTAATGATGTCAGCAGAAGGCGGTATGGATCATTTTCCGATCCGTCATTGATAATTGCCGCCTTTACACCCGCGCCGGAGGAATTTATGGCATCCTTCAGGCCTTTAAGAGTATTATTACCCTCATCGAGGGAAACATTGACAGAATTCCCATCACCAACTTGAATCGTAAAGGTCCCGGTACCCACGTTTGATGTTTCGCTTTCGAATCCCTGCGAGGCAATCTGGTGATTGGAGGCCAACTGGCCTACCGATACTGTATACTGACCCTCGGAGATTTGCCCTTTGATAGTGGCCGTAATGTAATCGCTATTGGAAGCTTCCGCCTGGGCGGCGTCAAATGTGGCCGCCTGGGCCAGTTTCGAAGCCTGCAGTTTCATCGATATAAGTTTGGCGCTGATAGTATTGTAGACCGAGATCTGATTAGTCTTCTCTTTCTTATCAGCCTGCATCAACTGAAGCCCTTTGGCCTCAGTCTCGATAATTGTCTGGATTATCTGAGTCGTATCCAGACTCGACATGATCCCATCAATCTGCTGACCAGCCATTTAAACTCCCTTATTCCTATCAGGAAAATTTTTTCTCTCAGACATTTTCGTCAAATATGACTCCCAGGATTTCCTGTAGTCTTCCTCTTAAACTCAAAATGGCATCGGGCGGAATCTGCCTGATCACTTTTTCCGATGGCATTTCCACCACTTTAATGACAATTTCATCCGTGGTTTCATCCACGGAGTAATTCAGGGCGATATTTTTGGGAGCGATGGTCTCGTTGATCCTTTTGATTTCTTCCTGCAATTTAAGAAGATCGCTCTTCTCTTCATCGCTGCCATTTACCGCCTGCTTAGCAATTTCTCTTCCAATGGAAGCTGCTTTTTCCGGATTCGGTGATTCCGATTCCCCACGACCCGGAAGGAATGGGGCAGGAAGCATTTGAGGCAGCATCCTTTCAGCCGCCTGAATCGCCTTCACTTCCATTTAAATCACCTCTTTGTAATTTTGTATTCCGGAGCCCTTGCGGGCTCCGGAATTATTTACTCAACTTCTATTGGAAGAGCGAGAGTACCACCTGCGGTACCTGGTTGCCCTGTGCGAGCATCGAGGTGCCGGCCTGCATCAAAATCTGATGCTTGACGAAGGTCGACATCTCACTGGCCATATCAGTGTCACGAATGCTGGACTCTGATGCGGTCAGGTTCTGCGCCGCAATTCTCAGGTTGGTCAGGTTGGATTCCAGAGTATTCTTCTGGAAACTACCGAGAGTACCACGTGTGGTGCTCACTTCATTAATAGCCGCGTCAATAATTGCCTGAGCATCCTGTGCTCCGGCCGCACTGGTGACATCGATATCAGCCAGATTTCTGAACGCATTACCGGCAATGTTCTTACCCAGAGCAGAAGCGGACATATTGCGCAGAGCGACTCTGGCCGTCTGTCCGACAGAACCACCGATCTGGAAGACCAGTGACTGGTCCACGTTCGAGATTGTCTCGGAACCGCCGTTGGAGGTCAGGCTGTAACGAACTTCGACTGATTCATCACGTGCCGAATTCCATACGATGGCGTCCTCACCTGCCGTTACGGATGTTGCCGGACCGGCGTCCAGACGGACATCGAATTTGGCGGCATCGACATCAAGCAGGAGGTTGCCGAGGTTAATACCATTCACCGCAGTGGCAACAGTAAGATCCACAGAGCCTCTGCCCGCTTCACCGGAAGCTTTGTTATAAAGGGTCTCGGTGCCGGTGGCAGCGTAACGTACCGATGAAATCGTGTTGGTGTAGTTATCGAATGAGACCAGAGCGTCGGTACCTTCAATCGCGATTGTATCGACTGAAAGGCCGAGTACATTCTGAGCCTCATCGGTTCCGGTGCCGCTGCTCTTGAGCTGCAGCTTGTAATCCGAGCCTTCATC
>WJIM01000213.1 GCA_014730285.1 Candidatus Zixiibacteriota bacterium | reverse complement strand
ATTAACTACATTCGGAGGAGAACATTCAATGAAAAAAGTATCATCTATATTTCTGCAAGCACTGCTAATAATCCTGCTTTCCATAAATATCGTATTCTCCCAGGACAAGCCCGAAACCGATTTTGATGCGCCGTATTTGATCACGGCCGCCGACAGCCTGTTCAAAGATCGCGACTATGAAAAGGCTCGTGAATGGTATATGCAGGCCGCGGAAAAGGCCGAGGAAAAAGGTATGAAGAGCGAGCTTACCGAGGCCAATGCCATGATCGCCAGAACCTATCTGATTCAGGGCTCCGGCAATGAGGGATTGAAGTATCTGAAAAAGACAGTCGAAACCGGTACTCCCGATGATCCAAAGGGATGGTCGCGGTATCTGAGTGTGCGCGGGCGTTTTGAATGGAATAATGAAAACCTGATGAAAGCCACCGAGACATTCAAGGAGATGTTCTATTACTGCCAGGAACATGAGCTCTGGGATCGCGCTGTTGACGCCGCCCATATGGTGGCGATAACCGGCACGTTAGAGGAGCAGGTAGAATGGGGTTTGAAGGGAATTAGGATTGCCGAGGATCATGATGTGCACTCATGGCTGGGACCGCTCTGGAATAATCTGGGTGCGACCTACGAAGATATGAAAGAATATAATGATGCTCTGCATGCCTACAAACAGGCGCGCGAATACCATTACAAATACGGTTCCGAGCGCAACAAGCTGATTGCCGACTGGGCGGTGGGGCATGCCTATCGCAAAGTCGACTCCACCGAACAGGCCGAGGATGTCCTGCATCCCCTGGTGTCCTGGAGTGAGCGACTAAACGATAAGGAATTCCTGGGCTGGACCTACTGGGAGCTGGGACAGCTTGAATATGAGAGACATAATTACTGGGAATCAGTAAAATACCTTCGGGATGCGCTCAATAATCTCAGAGAGGTTGGAATCGACAACTGGGATCCTGATAAATACAGGGAGATAGCGGACCTTTTGGAGAAGGCGAAAAAAAGAGCCGATCAGAAAGTCGAAAGACCGCATGAATAATTGATGGGCGAACTATCATAAAAAATATGATTCTCAAGCCCGTTTCACGCGGGCTTTTTTTATCACCTTTCGTTTATTCCATCTGGAACATGTCAAACAGCGCATCGAATACTGTAGGAAAATCTTTTTTTGATTAAAGATATAAGTTAATCTATTCAGGCATAATAATAATGCACAATGGATTAAATAATTAGAATCAAAAATCCGGAAATCGCCGTTCTAAATTCAGATTGACTTGAGGATACATTTGAATAAATTGATTACTTTGAGCTTCTCTCCAAATTTCCGGAAGGAGGATAAATGAAAGACAAGCTTTTAGAGGCAATTGATTATCTTAAGTCCAAAGGGGTGAATTACGCCGATATAAGATTTTCCCGTCAGGAGGTTGAATCTATAAAGGTCACCAATGAAAATGTAGATACACTTTCGCGCACTCTGGATCAGGGCTTTGGAATCAGGGTGCTGGCCAACGGCGCCTGGGGATTCGCATCATCATCGAAGCTGACCGCAGGTGAATTGAAAAAGGTATCGAATCAGGCGCTGAAGATCGCGCAGGCATCCGCTATCACGAAGAGGGAAGATGTCAAGCTGGATGAGGGTATTGTATACAACGACCATTATATTACTCCCTTGGAGAAAGATCCCTTCAAGGTCAGGCTCTCGCGCAAGATCAACATGTTGATGAAGATCAATCAGACCTTGCAGAAAAAACCGGAGATCAAGATCGCCGAATCGTCGATGGCATTCTTCAAGACTAACAAAATTTTTGTCAATACTGACGGTTCCTTTATTGAACAGGACCTTATGGAGTCCGGGGCCGGATACGCCGCCACGGCTGTAGAGGGCGGTGAGGTACAAAGAAGATCGTTCCCGAATTCGCATGGCGGAGATTTCATGACCGGCGGATTCGAGATAATCGAGAATATGGGTCTGCAGAAAAACGCCAATCGTGTGCGTGAGGAGGCGATTCAGCTTTTGACCGCGCCGCCGCTTCCGGCAGGCGAGGCCGATATCATAATTGGCGCCTCGCAGATGGCATTGCAGATTCATGAATCCTGCGGCCATCCCACCGAGCTCGACCGTGTACTCGGGACGGAGATATCGCTGGCCGGTGGATCGTTTATTACGCTGGATAAAGTCGGTCAATTGCAGTACGGCTCGGATAAGGTCACGATCGTACATGATGCTGCCTGTCCCGGCGGACTGGGAACATTCGGATATGACGACGAAGGTGTGAAGGCGCAACGCATGCCCTTGGTCGAGAACGGCCGTTTTGTGAACTACCTGACCTCACGTGAGACCGCCGGTGTAGTCGGGCAGAACTCCAACGGCTGTATGCGTGCCGACGGATGGAATCGTATCCCGCTAATAAGAATGACCAATATCAACCTGGAACCGGGCGAATGGGAGCTGGACGATTTGATTGCCGATACCGAGGGCGGCTATTATGTGGATACCAACAAGAGCTGGTCGATCGATGATAAACGCCTGAACTTCCAGTTCGGTTTGGAAGCTGCCTGGGAAATAAAAAACGGCAGATTGAAGACAATGTACAAAAATCCACTGTACACCGGCATAACACCCCAGTTCTGGAATTCATGCGACGCCGTCTGCAATAAAAATCACTGGCATATCTGGGGTGTGGCCAATTGCGGCAAGGGCGAGCCGATGCAGATTGCGCATGTCGCCCACGGCACATCACCGGCAAGATTCAGAAATATACAGGTGGGGGTGAGCAAATGATAGGAAAAGATAAACTTTACACGACACTTGAAAAAGTAATGGCGAATTCGAAGGCCGATCAGACCGAGGCGGTCTTTCTGGGATCGTCAACCGGCCTGACTCGCTTTGCCAATACGCATATACACCAGAACGTCGCGGAAAACAATACTACGGTATATTTCCGTGTGGCAATCGGCAAAAAGCTGGGTGTGGCTTCGACAACTTCGATGTCCCTGACCGATCTGAAGCGATGTCTTCGGGCGGCAACCGATATAGCCAAGCGTCAGGTGGAAAATCCTCATTTCGATAGATTCCCCGAAGCACAGGACTATCCCGAGGCTGAAACATATTTCGAGAAGACCGCAAGATTTTCCCCCAAGCAGAGGGCTTCGAAACTGAAACGTATTTTCTCCAAGACTATTAACAACAATTTCGATGCCGCCGGCGCCTTCACAACCGGTGGGGGGGAAGTCGCGGTTTTGAATTCCAACGGGCTAAGAGCTTATCAGCCCTATTCAACCGCCTCCGGCAATATTGTTATCATGGGTGACGATTCCTCCGGTTATGTGAACTTTGTCTCGCACAATATCGATGATCTGGATTTTGCGGCGCTTTCCAATACGGCTCTGCAAAAATGCAAGAAAACCAAAAAACCGAAAGAAATAGAACCGGGTAAATACGAGGTGATACTTGAACCGGCTGCCGTCGCAAATCTTCTGGAATGGATGAACTTTATTGCCTTTGGCTCGAAGGCCTTCCAGGAGGAAACCTCCTGCCTTGCCGGACGAGTCGGCGAGCAGATTATGGGCCAGAATATCAGCATCTACGATGACGCTTTGAATCCGGCCGGAGTAGCCTTCCCGTTCGATCTGGAAGGCGTGGCCAAGAAAAAGGTTGATTTTGTATCGGATGGTGTGGCGAACGGTGTGGTCTATGATACGATTTCCGCCAATAAGGAGAATAAGCAGTCTAGCGGCCATGCCATTATGCCGGATGAATCGGGTGAGGGCGCTATGCCGATGAATGTCTTTATCAAACCCGGCAACTCCTCGCTGGATCAGATGATCGCAAACGTCGAGCATGGCATACTGGTTACGAGATTTCATTATATCAACGGATATCTGGATACACGCAAAGCGCTTATGACCGGAATGACTCGTGACGGCACATTTCTGATAAAAAACGGCAAGCTTTCAGGTGGAATTAAGAATCTGAGGTTTACCGACAGTATGCTCGATGTTTTCTCACATGTGGCCGAAATTTCAAGTGAATCGGTTTCGATTCCCGGATGGTGGAATGCTCTGGGATGCAATCGTGTGCCCGCAATGAGGGTTTCCGAGTTCAATTTCTCCGGTAAGACGGATTTTTAGCGCTGCTGTAACTGCGTGTTGTACAGCGCATTAGATATTGACTCTAACAGCTTTGAAACATATTGGGATCAATCCCGTATCCTTTTATAAGAAATGGATAGGAATTGACAAATGAATATGTATGAACGACAACATGGCGGATCAGGCATCAAAGCGGCGGCAATTATAATTCTGGCCGCCGTATGTTTCGGGGCTGTATCCCTGCAGGGGGCAACTTATACCCTTTTTGACATGAAGGATTTTTCCTCCCAGGAACTGCGAATGCAGGCCTTCACTCTTAATGAAGACTGTCAGCTTGACATCGATATAATAGGCGCGCGGCATAAAAATTCCGATCAGATGTATGCTCTGGGCTGGATTCTGGATACGGACAACCGCGAGGTCATCTGGTCGATGTCGGAGGAGGCTACCCGACGTCTTGAGGATGATCGCAAACTGCGCCGTTACAACGGCTGTATCCGGCTTGATAAAGGGGATTACGAAGCCTACTATTTTGCAGGAAATCCGCTTCAGATGATTACGGGCTTCAGCCTGAAGGGAGATATTGAAGGAGTCGGCGATCTGCTGGATATTGTCGGCGATGCTTTCGATGATGAATTTTCGGAAGACGGCACCCTTTATTACAAACAAATGAAGAGTTTCAAGTTTAAATTGTCTTGTGATAACAACAATTTTGTAGTCAGGGGTGATGATCCTCCATTATTTCCTAACCAGGTAATATCCCTCGTACGTCCCAGGAATTTGAATGATGAACGCGCTGGATTTACGGTGAATACTCCTGTGGAGGTAAGGGTTTATGCGATCGGCGAGTATTCCGAACATAATGATGTTTTTATGGACGGCGCCAAAATCATCAATGCCCGTACCCGCGACAAGGTTTGGGCGATGGAAAGGTGGAATACCGACTGGAGCGGCGGGGCTTTGAAAAACCGCTGTTATCATGACGAGATCAGGCTCGATCCGGGAGACTACATCGTGCATTACTGGACCGATGAATCGCATACATTCGATGACTGGAACAGCACACCGCCCTATGATCCCTATTTCTGGGGTATTACGATCGCCGCGGCCTCGGATCGATATGCCGATAATATTAAAGCTTCCGATATAGATGAACGCAAGAAGACAATTGCCCATATTATCAAGGTGACCGATGATGTTAATCTTGCCCGCGATTTCGAACTCAAGCGCGATATGAAGGTCAATATCTATGCAATTGGAGAGGGCAAGAAGGGTTACATGTATGATTACGGCTGGATTAAAAACGCTGAGAGTGATGAGACCGTCTGGATTATGCGTGAAAAGCAGACCGATCATGCCGGCGGTGCAATCAAAAACCGTGTTTTTGACGGCATACTTGAGCTTGAGAGCGGTAAATATACTCTGCGCTATAAGACAGATGGGTCGCATTCTTACGGCTCATGGAACTCGGCTCAGCCCTCCGACAGCCGTCATTACGGTATAACACTCTTTGCTTATGAGGAAGATTTCCGGCCTGACCTTATCGAGGTCGGCTCTCTCAGAAATCTGGGCGGAGGTGAAAAAGCGGTTGCACCTCCCGATTTCAATATGCATGTTCCCCCCGCGCCTGATCCTCAGGAGTTACGTGAGATAATGGAAGTACATAGAAAGCTAACCCGGGAATATCTGGAAGAACTCAGCGACGTGCGCAGAGAAATGCGTGAATCTCCAAGCGATTTGGAAGCTATTGAGGAATTGAAAGAGGAAATCGAGGAAATACAACAGGCCTACAAGGAAGACATCGCTGAACTCAAATCAGAATTCAACCGGCAGCATATAGAGTTCGAGAATAGAGAGCTGGATATACAAATGAAGATGCTCGAGAAGGAGCTTAAAAGTCTGGATAACATGAATTTCATCGAGGTGAGTCCCTCCGGCGAATCCTCTGAGTTTATCGTCCGCATCGGAGGAGTCGGAAATAACGCCAATCTCAAGACAACATTCCAGCTCGATAAGCCAACCCGTGTCAGAATTCATGCCCTGGGTGAAGGAGTGGATGGAAGAATGTATGATTACGGCTGGATAAAAAATAAGAATACCGATTCCGTGATCTGGGAGATGACATTCAGAAAAACCGACCATGCCGGCGGCGCACTTAAGAACAGGCTGTATGACGGTGTCATTATGCTGGATGCGGGGACATACGAGGTCTTCTATGTCACCGACGATTCCCACTCATACGCTTCTTGGAATGATTATGCGCCACCGGAACCCACGAACTGGGGTATTTCACTGAGATTCGAGAAATAGATTTCATTATTTTTGTATGCTTTAATTCAATTATTCAGTGGGGACTTCTATTTCCAGCCGTTTTATCAATAGCTCTCGAGCCTTGTTAATGGCGATTGCCCTGTGCGAAATCTTGTTTTTTTCTTCGGGGGGAAGCTCAGCGAAGGTCTTCTGATAAAAGGGCAGGAAAAATACCGGATCGTAACCGAATCCCTGTTCACCTCTGATTTCAGTCGTTATCTTGCCGGTTACCTTGCCCTGAACAAGTTCTACATTATCCTCGCCGAAGCAGATCGCAATGACACATCTGAAGGCGGCAGTACGTTCGTTTTCCGGCACGCCCTCGAGCTCTTTCAACAGTTTTCTGTTATTGTCCTCGAAACTGCATCCTTCTCCGGCGTAACGCGCCGACATTACTCCGGGTCTGCCACCCAATGCATGCACCTCGAGACCGGAATCATCGGCCACGGAGATTACATTTGTGGCTTCATATATGCCTTTGGCCTTCAGGATGGCATTTTCCTCGAGCGTTGTCCCCGTTTCCTCAACGTCTGGAAAATTGTTGAAATCCTTTTTGCTGAGAACCGATATCGGAAGATTTTGCAGGATAAAGGAGATTTCCTCGATTTTATGCTCGTTGTTTGTTGCAAGTACAATCTGTTTCATTGCCGCTCCTTGTGAACTACTTCTTTATCCTAATACTTGTTTATATCCACGCGAATTACATTCTGTATTTTGTCGCCCATGAAATGGCGGGCCACCTGATGGAACCGTTCCGGGAAATCGGAGACATAGAATTTGTGCAGCACCCCGGCAGTCTTCTCCCTCAGGAGATTCATCTCGATCAGCTTTTTATACACGACTTGAGCGGTCTCTTCGGCTGAGTCGATGAGCACGATATCCTTGCCCAAAACCTCATGGATAATATCTTTTAAAAGGGGGTAGTGGGTACATCCCAAAATAAGTGTGTCGATCCCGTTGGTTTTGAAAATCGAAAGATAGTCCTCAGCTATTTGCTTTGTGGCCTTTTTCTCCAGATAGCCTTCTTCCACCAGCGGTACGAACAGGGGACAGGCCATGGAGAAAACTTTAATCTTCGGATCGAGACGGTTTATTGTGCGGGCATAGGAGTCCGAGGAGATTGTCCCGGCAGTGCCGATAATTCCTATCTTGCCGTTTTTCGTGGCCCGTACCGCCGAAACCGCGCCGGGTTCGATCACGCCTATCATCTCAAGCTCATAGTCCTTTTTGATCTCATCTAAGGCCTGGGCCGAGGCGGTATTGCAGGCGACCACGATTATCTTGACATTTTGCTCAAGAAGAAAATTCGTGTCCTGGCGAGAAAATTCGATAATGATATCCTTGGAACGCGGCCCGTAGGGAGTGCGTCCGGTGTCGCCGAAGTAGATGATATCCTCATTGGGCAGGATTTTGAGCATCTCCTTGACTACCGTCAGGCCGCCAAGACCTGAGTCGAATATTCCTATCGGTTGTGAACTGTCAATATTTGCCATACGGTTTGTTACCTATCGGGAGAATATTTGTCAATAAAATTTTTAACTCCGGCATATATTCCCTCGGCCGCTTTCTGGCGGAAACTTTCTTTCCCCAAAAGCGCCTCCTCATGTTTGTTGCTTATAAAGGCCACCTCCACCAGCACGGAGGGCATATATACCTTGTTTAAAACGAAAAATCCAGCTTGATCCACACCGCGGTTTCGGGTTCTCAGGCTCTTGATCATTTCGGTCTGAACCTCCCGCGCCAATGCCTGGGATTCTGCCAGATATTCGGTCTGCAAAAGATCGAATAGAATCAAGCTGAGCTCGTCCATGGTATCGGTAATCTCACCTTCTTCATTGAGAAGTATGGACTTATTTTCGAGCATAGCGGTTGCCCGCGCGGCATCATTCAAAGCCGCCGCCAGGAAAAATGTCTGCGAGCCTTTGACCGAACTGTTCTCGAACCAGTTGGCATGAATAGACACGAACATCTCGCCCCCGGAGCCGTTGGCAATATCAGCCCTCTCATCAAGAAGCAGGGTAGTATCATTCCCTCTTGTCAGTACCACCCGGATATCATCCTTTTCGAAAAGCTTTTCAAGCCGCAGGGCGATATCGAGGACAATTTCCTTTTCAAGTGTACCTTTAGGTCCGATAGCGCCGTCCTCAAGGCCCCCATGCCCGGCATCGATGACCACGACGTCAATCGGATCGAATTCCTCGTCAGAGAAAATCGTGTCGATTGCCGAGTAATCGAAAGTGGTATCGATTATGGATACCTGTAAGCGCGGCGGATTCAATGCCAGGTTGTGATGCATTTCGTTTATATCGCGCCGGAAATTGATTGAGACCTGGGATGAATTCTCGAACTGAAAAGCGCGAATCTTTCTGATTACGCGGCTGTGGGGTGTACCTGAAATCTTTCCCGGATTAAGACTGCCCCCCTGCAATGTTATATTAATCCAGCTTCCCTCCGTTAGAAGTACCTCATATTCCAGCGGATGAGCCAATATCACTTCGCACAGGTAACCGTTGCTCTTGGGTGAAAACTTCAGATCGAGAACATTATGTTCGAGTTCCGCCGCCCGAATCGAAAGCTCGGTATTATCCCAGACCATGGTGATTTTTGCCAGATCAGCCATGACCGGCACGGCCGTAACAGCCGGTATATAGAAGTCTGCATTTTTGTACAGAATCGGATAAGTTATATTGCGAAGGCTGTTGTTGAGCCTGATATATGTCGAAAACAAATTGAAATTGGCCTTGTTGTCGCCGGAATTCAGCACCGCCTCGAATGTCAGCGGATCGTAATCCATTTCGATCCCCAAAGCATCGGAAAGATCGCTCAGGGAGATATAGTAAATACCGCCTTCTTGCAAATGACCGATTTCTGTGGGAGTTTTATAATAGAGTATCGCGCCGTCCCCGTTTGAGGGAAAAGCCAGACAGATGAAAAATATTATCAGAATCGATATGTAGAACGCTTGTTTGATATTCATATCAGAATTGTACGGCAGATCAACGGTTTCGTTCCCGCAGCCCTCTTTCCATGCGGCGGGCGTCCTCTTTTTTCTTTATGGTCTCGCGTTTATCGTACT
Organism: Candidatus Zixiibacteriota bacterium; assembly: GCA_014730285.1. Taxonomy (GTDB): domain Bacteria; phylum Zixibacteria; class MSB-5A5; order JAABVY01; family JAABVY01; genus JAABVY01. Next base: position 1,198 of record WJIM01000213.1, on the reverse strand, counting down.
GTTTTTTGCCCCGCGCAACGCCGATCTCGAGCTTGGCCAGATTTTTCCGGAAATAAAGCCTGAGAGGAATCAGAGTATACCCCCGCTCCTGGGTCTTGGTCTTCAATTTGCGAATTTCGCGTTTGTGTAAAAGCAGCCTCTTCTTTCGATCCGGGTCATGTTTCTCGAAAGAGGCCTGTTCATAGGGATTTATCCGCATCGAATGCACCCAGACCTCGCCCTCCTCGACAGCGGCATATGCCTCCTGGATCGAAACACGTCCCTGACGGATAGACTTAACCTCGCTGCCTATAAGCTCCAGCCCGGCCTCATAAGTTTCGGAAATATGATAGTTGTGATAGGCCTTGCGATTGCTCGTTACGATTTTTATGTCATCATCATTCTGAGCCATGGCGTTAATATATACAGTTTATCAAGCTATCATCAAGTAAAATAAGAAATTGAATGCTTGGAGCTTGACTTTGTTTATAACTTGAGATTAATTTAGCGTTTGACAATCAAAGCGCTGAGCCGTCAATATAAAGATTATGCAAACCAAGACTTTCTATACAGCTTTTCTCATTTTCCTGTTAATTCCTTTCTCGCTGATAAGAGCCGAGAGCAAGGGCGTTGTAACCGGAACAGTTTTGGATTCCGAGGATAATCAGCCGATACCGTCTGCCGCCGTCTGGATCGATGAACTGGCGCTGGGCGATCTGACAGACTCCCTTGGCAGATTCACGATACGGGATATCCGCTCCGGGCGATATACTTTGCGCGCTGAGCTTATCGGTTATAAAGCTTATATTCATTACGATTTCCAGATCGATGCCAATGATACCTCCCGAATCGAAATCACCCTCGAACCAACAGTACTTCCGCAGGGCGAGGAGCAAATTGTGGTGGGAAAAAAGCCGCTTCTCGATTTGAATCAGCCCTCGACCGCCCGTTCGGTAGACCGTCAGGAGCTGGAAATGACTGCGCCGGAGGAGATCAAGACTGTAATCGAGGATCAGCTTGGGGTCTCTACACTCGAAAACGAGCTTCATATAAGGGGCGGAAGGACTTATGAGGGCGAATTTCTGGTAGATGGCGTATCGATTTCCGATCCTATGGTTCGTCAGGGCTATTCGCTCAATCTGAATCCGGATATTGTGGAGGAGGTGCGGGTAATTTCCGGCGGGCTTTCGGCCCAGTACGGCGGCGCTACAAGCGGGGT
>WJIM01000212.1 GCA_014730285.1 Candidatus Zixiibacteriota bacterium | reverse complement strand
GGGAAAAGCCTTGAAATCATCTGTCTTCTGCAAATCGATCTTCATGCTTCGGGCATGCTCCAAAATTGCGCCGGCTATCGGATGTTCCGAGTTTTGCTCCACCGAAGCCGCCAGCCCGATAATATTGTCAGAGGAATAGCCGTCCATTGAGACCACATGCACAACACCGAATTTTCCTTCTGTCAGGGTCCCGGTCTTATCGAAAAGCACCGCCTTGACCTTTGCCAGATTTTCCAGAAACACGCCGCCCTTAATAAGGATACCCTCGCGGGCAGAACGGGTCAGGCCGCAGATAACCGCAACCGGCGTGGATATCACCAGCGCGCAGGGGCAGGATATCACCAGGAATACAAGGGCGCGGTAGAACCAGGTCTCGAATGCGCCCGCGAAAAAGAGCACCGGAATTGCAAAGACAAGAATCGCAAGCCCTACCACAATTGGAGTGTAGACCTTCGCGAATCTGTCTACTATGCTGGCCAGACGGGACTTACGTGAGGCCGCCTCTTCTACCATGTGCATAATCCGCGTCAGAGTCGAATCCGAGAAGGGCTTCAGTACCCGTGCCTTGAGGAAGCCGTCGGTATTGATCGAGCCACCCAGTAGCCTGTCGCCCTCAGACATAGAAACCGGCATCGATTCGCCGGTAACGGCCGCCTGGTTGATATATGCGGTACCCTCCGCAATCTCACAGTCGGTGGGGCAGGTCATACCCGGCTTGAGATGAATAATATCGCCTGCTTTCAGGTCCTCCGGCTTGACCTTACGGATACCCTCGGACGTTTCCATCTCGATCTCATGCGGAATCTGCTCCGTCAAGGACTTGAAGACTGTATGCGCCTTGCGTACCGAACGCCCCTCAAGATAATTGGCAATAGAAAAGAGGACTATCGTAACGGCGGCTTCGGTCCATTCCCCAATAATAGCGGCGCCGATAACCGCCAGACTCATAAGAAGATTCATATCCGCCGTCAGATTCTTGAGAGCAAAAAAGGCCGATCGGAAGATAAACAGCCCGCCGGTCAGAATCGCCGCCACTGAAAATATTACCTGCATATAATGGGGCTGGTCGAAGACCGAAAGACCGATCTCGACCAACATTGCGATTACAGCCACAACCAGAAGAATGTCCTTAAGGCGGGAAAATGGCCTTGATTTCTGTCTGTCCCCATGCGGGCTTCCATTTTCGGATTCGTCGACCGCCGTATGCCCCATGCGGGAGATCTCTTTCGTCACCTTCTCCCGATCTATAACACTATTGTCGATAGACAACCTGATTTTGCCGGTGGCAAATTCCAGATTACAGCTTTCCACACCTTTGAGCCGGGATATTCCCTTTTCCAGACTGGCTGCGCAGTCGGGGCAGTCCAGGTCAACTATTTTCAGTTCCAAATCCTTATTCATCGTTTCTCTTCAAGAATATGGTCGTATCCAATCCTGATAAGCTCCTTGACATGATCGTCATCCAGCGAATAATAAATCATCTTGCCCTCTCGGCGGAATTTTACCAGACGCAAATTACGCAAAATCCTCAGGCCGTGCGAGGCCGCTGAATGAGAAAGCCTGAGTTCCGAGGCCATACCCGAAACCGCATACTCCTTTTCGGACAACAATATACAAATTCTCAGCTTTGTCGGATCTCCAAGCACCTTGAACGCCTCGGAAAGCCGGTTTATACTTTCTATATCGTAAGGGCTGTGAGATCCGTTTGCCGGGTGCTCAATATTTCGCTTATCTGATGATTCCATAATTACGCCTCATTCGTTAAACACTATATATGAACACTTGTTCATATATTAATATAATTCTGTTCGTAAGTAAATGCGGTATTCCATATTGCCAACAAAAATGATCGCTATTTTGCCAGGTTTTTTCGGTTTTATGTTTTTGCGCTATCTGAGATTGTTATAGCAAATGATTAATTTTTGGAAGAGTCCAGGTTTGATGGGGAGAAATCTGATTTGCGTTTAGTTGATGGTTATTTGAGGATGCTTGATCCTGCTATTACCATTTGAATCAATGAAATCTTCATGAAGCCAATCCAAACCAGCATCAATTATGCCTATGATAACGCTGTCACCGCTCACCCCAAGATTGCTTTGGATATTGGAGTATACGCAGTTAATATCATCAGTGCTATAGTTCAATTCCAAGCCGACTCTGGGCTGAGGCTCTATATACAGCACACCAGGTATTTGACAAAGGTTTGGAAGCAATTCTATAGGTACGGCCCCAGACATAACATTTTTCGACAACCACCTAAATCCGATTTCAAGCTTATCTATAGCGCCTTTGTCTCCTTCATATCCGATTCTTACACCAACAAGATGCGTCCCATCTTTTCCCGGCACTATTTTAATATCTGTTATCATTTCCGGTCTTATAAGAGAGTCGTCCGGTATGTAAATTATGCCAGGATCTGTGGATTTGCCCGCAAACTCGCATTTGGGTTCGGCTATCTCGAAGGCAACGGGCGGAGCAGTAGGGTTGGTTGTGCTGTCATTGGGCATCCATTGGTAATCCGGTGCATAGCCAGGCGGTAGAGTATCCCCATATTCCTGAAACCGCCAATCGCATGCCGGTGGTATGAAGACATTATCTATGTAGAATGTATCGCCTACAAGGCCGGGATCGTCATTTATGTGTATCTGCATCGAATATAACAAGGTGGGAGAGAAGTTAATATCAATCAATGCTTGGAGATTGAATGCAACGCCTCCAAGAGTAATTTGATACGGTTCACCCTGAATGCCAACTCTCCCGTCCCATGGATATGTGAAAAAGATATCGGGATTCATGTCAACCACAGGATCGTTTGCAGGAAGAGAACCATAGCCATGAACCCAGCTGAAACTGCCCGGGCCGCCGGTACAGGAGAACTCGAATCCAAGGCTGGCCGCCTGGAGATAAAAATCATTTTCGACCAGGAATTCAAGTCTATTGTCTCTCCCGATATAGAGCTTGTTTCTGGTGCCGCCACCGTTGAATCGAACGATTACGTTGCCATCTCCCATGCGCTTGCCCCGCTGTTCCGCTATAAGCTGATCTATCGCATTTTCCAGCGATGTTCCGGTTACGTCCTTGTACACCGCCCGAAGGGCATGGTCCGCCTTGCGGTATTGGTTCTTCTGGGCCAAAAGCCCGGTCACCATAAGGCAGACAAGCGCAATCGATATGATTAAAATTTTGCGCCACATAAATTTTCCTTTCTTTGAATTTATGTTTCTCGATTAGCTCTAATAAGTTAACACTTATCTATTTAGAGCATTATTGCTGAAGAAGATTTATCGCGCCATCCGCACCTCCCTTCCCAAAATAGCGGTCATATAGATTACAGCGAGAGCATGGAATTATTCCCGTGCGTCTATGTAAATGTTGGCATCAATGCAATATTAACGATTCATGGCATGAAATGTCAAATATTATTTTGTAACAGACTATCTAATTTGCCAATATTGACTTGCAGAAGGGGATTTTTCGCTTGATTTTTAAAAGGTTATGGGATTTATTAGGGGATCGAACGGGTGTTGCGGCAGGCTATACCGCTATGCCGGATTCGCGCAGGCTGTATATAAATCTGAAATATCCGCTATGAATCTGAATATTATGAAATTTGAAATATTTTTAGCAAAAACTTATGTACTTACCCTCGAATACTCACCGCATATTTAAAAGGAGATAATCATGGCTGAACCAAATTATGGCGCAAAACAGAGCGCATC